>JAFGGM010000071.1 GCA_016930555.1 Candidatus Bathyarchaeum sp. | reverse complement strand
TATAGATTAAATGAAGAAAAAGGGTAATTTTGGGGATTTAAGTGTCCCCGTAACGTTTGCTCTTAGGTTCTGTATCTGTCTAGAAGTTCCTGTTTCTTGCCATTGTTCCACCCAGATACTGCCTGATAGTAGCCTGTAACTCTGGACCACCATTCCACTTTGTTGGAGCCACAGTAGGGGCAGTTCTCGAGGATGGGAGAAGTGACTTTTCCGCAGGCGCTGCAGACAGTCAAATCTTTGGTGTAGGCAAAGTAGCCAATGTTGCTTTGTGTGGTAATCCGTTTGGTCAGCTTATAGAGAGCTTCAGGATCTGGAGAAGCGTCACCCAACCAGATATGCAGCATGTTCCCTCCATTCAGGAGTGGGAAGAACTTCTGCTCAAGGTTTATCTTGTCAAAGACACCCATCTTGGCTTTCACATCAACGTGGGTTCCGTTGCTGTAATAGACTGGAACATCCTTCTTTCTTTGATTAATAAGGAACTTGGCTTGCTCCACATCTCCACGGACAAGCTTCTCCGCATAGTCCCGATAACGGTCAGTGAGGAGGTCAGCAATGGCAAACCGTTGGGCTGTAGACTCGGCTGGCGTCCTAGCTAAGGCAATTTTGTAGCCGCTCCGTGACTCCAGTTCTTTCTTGTATTTCTGCATCTCAAGAATCACCTTAATCAGAGTCTTGACTGCTTCAGGATTTTCGTGGAGCTGGTATCCTGTATGATGCTGTGCCATCTCGTTTCCACCCACAAGACCAATAGTGAAGGTTAGCTGATCAAAGTCCACGGCTTGTGTTCCCTTCTCATGAGTTCTTGGGTCCAATGGCCGCTGGGTGGCGAAGGGTATCCGTTGGTTCTTGATGGCAAGGTCCATCCACTTCTTTTTGGCTTTGAACACATCAAGAGCCGAATCCATGAGTCTGCGGCTTTCCTCAAAGAGCATCTCATCGTCTCCGTTGGCTTTATATGCCATTCTTGGAAGATTCACGCTCGCAACCTGCCAGCTTCCCATAGTGAAGTGTTTCCCATTGTCGAAATTGAGTTTCTCATCAAAGTCTTCGCTGTCTTCAGGAGTTTCAACAAAACAGTAGGCGCAACACTGGTAACAGGAAACCCCTTTGCCGTAACCCCTATAGGCAGGCATCAGGTTGTCGAAGTATGGTTGCCCGAATTTGGCTACAGCTTTGTGAACGTCAATCCATACATCATCATATTCTGGCTTGAAGAACTCTGGACTCAAAGAGTTTTCGAGTTTTGGAAAGTTGAAGGGTTTCCCCCAATAATCGCCTTTGAGAGCCACGTCGTAAAGGGCTTTGAACATGGTGCGGACTTCATCCTCGTAAGTTCCATATACATCAGGTCCAACATGCCCATGCATTACAACAGGAACATTTTTCCACAAGTCAGGAACTCCAGGCTGCACCTGAATATTACTGAAAACCAGCTGCCCTCCTCTAGCCACGTAAGCTTGAGTGTACTCGAAGAACATCATCTGCATAAGCTGCCTGATTTTTTCATAACCCAAGCCTCTAACGTACGGCGCAAGGAAGATCAGAAAGTTGTAAAAGCCCTCGCCGCCAGCAAAGTTAGTTTGAGCAGAAGCCAGTATTTTGGCTGTGTGAAGAATCGCCACCTCAGCATGCTTAGCTGGACCCGCAATGCTTGTTCGCGTTCCAAGACCGTCAGGCATTAGTCCATAGTATAGGAAGTAGCGGAGATCCCAGTCCTGGCAGAAGGGTCGAGTTCCGAAGTATTCAAGGTCGTGAATATGGAGATCTCCGGACAGATGGGCGTCGGCGATTTTTGGGGGCATAAGCAGAAGGTATTCTTCCCCTGAAACCCAATCTGCTTTTCTTTTGTGGGCTGTTTCAGGATTAGGCTGAAGGTTCGCGTTTTCTTTTGCCTTATAGCCTGTACCCATATCAATTTTGTAGGCATCATAGACTGGGGCACCTACTCGAGTCAAAATGTTCCTGTAAAGAGCAAATTCAGGTCTCTGAGCGGACCTAGCTAATAGGATATTGTTTACTAGTTCCCTTATCAGGGGTCCACTGATGAACTTGAGATTCAGGTCAAAAATTTTCATTTCTACCTCATAGGCGATATCCTCAGCATCTTGTCTGCTTATGGCCTTTGTGTCATAGAATTCTTCTGCCAGTTTTGTTTCAGTCAGTAGTTGCTCAACGATTTCGTTTCTGCTCCATGGCACCATGAAACCGTCTGTTCCTCTAACCATGGGGCGAAGCTTTTGAATAATTTCAGTCATTTACATTGCCTCAAATTTCTTTGTAAAGTTTGGATTGATTAGACCGTTGTTTTCGAATATTTGGCTGTCTGTGTACACCATTCCATCAACTTCTAGGGCTGGCGCAGACATGACAACAAAGTTTCTCATGACTAGGTCAGTCATTACATCGGAGTCTTCTAGATTTTTTTCTACAAAAGTTGTATTTTTGTTTTTTAACCACTTTTTCAGCATGTCACATCTGGGGCATCCGCTGCTTGTGTAGACGACTACGTCGTTTGCTGCGGAATGAGCGGAAGTGCTGCCGAAATCTTCTGAAAAGCCCATGAAAATTACCTCTCTTTTAATCGACGAGATAAGATGTTAGGTATAGGCATACTTATTTAATTTTTTAGGTTTAATGGTATAAAATTCTGTATAAGACCTCAATCAAATTGACATTTAGCTTTCCAGCCATATTTGGCAAATATAAGCCAGCAACAAAAACCTATGAAACAGTTGTGACTAAGATGTGTTTTTACTATAAATAGGAGTTAAGCAGACAGAGCAGTTAAAACACAAAAAACAACCTTTTTGCTTATACGCGACTGAAGGACTGAAGCATATTAACTGATCCGCAAGACGGGCATTTCTCTAATTCTCCATAGGAAATCTGCTGGCAACTCGCACAATATGCGATGTTCTTGTTAAAGGCGTACAACCCAATGCCATAGTTACCAGCAATCTCCCGAGTTATAGACAGCAACTCGTCAGGCTTCTGCGTCTCACCAGCAAGGGGAAATACTGCTAAGTGACCTCCAGTAGTCAAACTGTGGAATCGTTCCTCAACCCTCACACGGTCTTTCCAAGAAGCGTCAAAGTTTAGAGGCAAAGCAACCAAGTCCGTGTAAAAGGGCTTCTCTCGGGTGCCTCGGGCACGAACCTTTGCCCACCCATAACTTTCTGCATCCAACTCTGCAAGCCGTTTTGCAGCATCTGAAGCAGGCACCATAGCCAAGGCAGCTCGGGTCTCAGGCTTCTTAGAATACCGCTTAATTTCGCTAGAGAGGTAGGCTACTGTTTTTTTCGCAAAATCCAATGTTTCGCCATCCAGTTTCAGGGGCTTGTCAAAGAAGGCTTGGATGGTTTCGTTTAAGCCAACAAAGCTAACTAGGCGAGCAGCGTTTTCAATTCTAAAGTATTGGTCGCCGTCAGTTTTTTGCATCAGGAAGGGCAGCATCTGTTCTCTTTCTCGCTGTTTTATTGTGCGGTATTTGATGTCCAACGCCCGCAACGCCATCTCTAGCTGATCATCCAAGACCCGGAAAAAGTTAGCTTCTTTGCCTCCTGCATCATACATGACTCTAGGGAGGTTTATTATCACAGTGTCCACGCTTCCTGTCTGCATGGTATCCAATTCCCAGTCGTTTCTCCAGTCAGAAGCTAATCTGAAACCTGTTGAGGTGTAGGATGCATTTGCCTGTTCAGGGGAGCAGAGGTTAGCAAAGTAGGGAAGACCTGTTTCAGCTGCAAGCTTATGGGATTCAAAAAGAAGATTGACGCAGTCAGGATCTTTGAGAACTTCAGACCGTATCTTAATTATCAGACGCGGATTGAAAACGGGTTTATTTCTGTCATCCGCAAACATGACTTCGATTATGAGTGAAGCTAGGCGGCGACTTTCATCAGCAAAGTCTCCGTAGCAGCCAACAACTTTTCCTTCTGGTCCAATGGCTTCCTTTTCTTTCAGAAAGTCGGGAACAACAAATTCTATGCCCAATGAAGCCCCAACTGAACTTCCACATGAGAGGGGATGACTTAAGTTAATGACAAAAAGCTTCAAGGCTTCCCTGACTCGTTCCTCTGAAAGATTTTGGCTGAAAGGCGCCAAAAAGATGTTGAAGAAGTCTATGGTCTGTTCTCCAGAAGTTTCTACATCAGCAATCTTCAGGACATTAGAGGCAGTTATCAGCGCCGCTTCAAGGCTTTTAGGTGGAGAATAAGAGGGCTCCTGAAGATTCATATTTCTGCGGCTAAGTCCATTTTGAAGGAAAAAGCGGAGATCATGCATGAACTGGCCAGGCTTCAAAACCCATGTGCCAAGGTGCTTGAGGTGAAGACCTCCAGAAAGGTGTGCGTCAGCAATATCTCGGGGAAGAACGTTGAGAAGGGTGTACTCTTCCATAACCGCGTCCGCAGCTGCCTTATGGATAGCCTCTGTACCCTGTGCTTTGGCACCAGTTGAGTCTATCAGCTGATTAACGTCGTAAACTGGGAGCCCCAGACGAGTGAGTTTGTGGCGGTACTCTTCCAGACCCTTTTCTACAAGGATTGCGTTGACCATTTCTCGGATAAGAGGTGCGGTCAAGTATTTTGTTTTGAATTCTAGGAGACGTTTTTCTGTTTCTCGAGCGATCTTTTGGGCTTGAAAGACTGGAACACTTGCTTCCTTCACGAGGGCTTCAGCGATTTTACTTCTGTCAAATTCTTCCATTGCAAGGCGGCTGGTTCGTACAAAAATTTTTTTTCTTTGAAGGAACTGCTGCTGGATATCTTCTGTGAAGTTAATCATTGTTTTGCCGAGATCTGTGAGACGATATTCTTTGTTGTCTACATCGGGTTCTATGAGGTCAGCACTTAGAAGATATTTGAGGTGGTAGGCAAATCTTCCTGCATCTCTGCTTGGATTAAGTTTCAGAACCTTCATTAGGTCAGTGTAGGATTGGGGTCCTTTCTCTACGAGAGTGATTAGAAGTTGCATGCGCAAAGAGGAAGATGCTGCCTTTAGAACCTTTAAACCTGATTTTCGTCTCCGTCTTGGCATTGTCGAGTCTCCGTTACCTGCTATTACAGTTGTCTAGTTTAAAAAATTAAAGTATCCTATAAAAATCTGTAACATAAAACAAGATATAATAATAGCGTAACAAATTGAAACGTGCCAAAAAGGACCTAGCCAGAACGTGATGGAATACAAAAAATGGTAAATATCAGGTCTAAACCATTAAAACAACACCTACCCTTCAGAGGAATAATTGATGAAAACACATGTTACTAATACCTCATTGGTTGCATTTTTAGTTCTGATTTTAACTACCACAGCACTTGTGGATGCTTCGCCAACAGTTGTGGAATTAACTCCTGACACAGCAGCTAAAGTGGCGCTTACAGGGAGCACAGTTAATGCGAATGTTACAGTGGGAGTGAAAGCTGGAGACTGGATGGAATACAACGTAACATATGTGGGAAGTGGTGACCCTCCAGAGGAATACGCAAACTGGTTCAAATTCCAAATCACAGACGTTCAAGGAACAAGCATAACAGGTAAAATGATATATGAGATGTTAAACGGAACAACCACCACAAGTAATCACACTTATGACCTTAAATCGGGGGTTCTAAATCTCCTAGTTGTTCCCGCAGGGCTCAAATACGCTGACGTGTTCTATCACGAAGACTACGGCAACATAACAATTGCTGGAACAGAAGAAAGTACTTATGCCGGCGGAACAAGAACCGCTTTTTACGCAACATTTACCGAAAAAAAAGTGTACTGGGACAAGCCTACAGGAATTTTCCTGCAATCAGAACAAGTTTTGAATGGTACTGAAATTGCACAGAAGGTTATGATATCTGCAACAAATCGTTGGATTGACCCAAACGCAAGCGACAATTCGGAGATAGATAATATTGTATTTTATGCCAAAATAATAGCAGTGGTAGCGACTGTTGCAATTATAGCTGTTCTGCTAATACGAATGATGAAGAAGAGGGAAAAGTAGGTCTTTTAGGCTACAGTCTATTTGGGTTGGCAGCTACTGAATTTTCCTGTGTCAGCCCATAATCCTACTGCAATAAAGGTAACCTGTTCAGGATAAATTCCATCCAGAGGGATAGTGACGTACCAATAAGGTATCAACGTTAGGGGTTCATCTCTCACATGGGGCCATAATTCTGCTGTTGCATCATCTTTCTCTAAGATGAAATTGCTTATCGTTTCGCCGTTTGCTGTCCATGTGCAGTTCCGTGCGTATTCCATTGCAATATCTATTGCTTCTTCCTTTGATATGGTGACTTGTGTGCTACCTATATTGAAAAGAAGCCAGCTGTCACTGAGGGAGTCCAAAAATCCATATTCGTCAAAGGTTAAGACCACGGTTTTTGCTTGATAGTCGATGTTATTTGTTGTATACTGGAACTCGATTTTAGTTTCTGTTGTTCCACTTCGGATAAGCTTAATGTTGCCCGTTGTTTGTGCAAAATTTCCATCAGTATTAACTGCCTCCAGCATGCTTATCATCGGATCCAAATGGGATGTTCCAGAATATTGCTGGTACCTTTCAAGAATACCTTTAGCTGCATCAATTAGTCGAATTGGCGGTAGCTCAAAGTAGTATGGTGAACCCTCAGTCACTTTCAAAGAGTAGCTGTAAAGCCTAGAATTTCTAAATATGAAAGTTACATCTAGCTTGCTGCTCTCATAGGTAAGAGACCACTTCACAATCTCCTCAACGATTCCGCCCAAATCCCAACGGTACTCCACAGTGGCACTTTCTAGAGTTGAAGAATATTTTGTCAAATCCAGCTGAACTACATCTCTTAGAAAAGCAACCGCTGGAGTTGGGGAAGTGCCCCAAGACATAAGCCGCTGATTCTCAACGGATAACTGTTCATAATCCATTTGAAGCTGCTCATAATCTTTGGATATTTGCTGATAGTCTGAGGAAAGCTGATTAAATGACATATATTGTGCAGCGGATACAGCCGAAGAAATGACGATGCCAATCATCAGAACCGCAAAAATGGCTTTCCAACTCAGGGGCATTTTCATGTGCTTTTTCTGAGCTTCAGGCGGCTCTTCTACACCCCTCATCGTACACACAGCCGCGTCTCCTAAAGGAGAGAGCTTGTATGTTCCATCATCCAGTTTTGTTAGAAGGTCTCCAAGGTTTTCAAGGTGATAAGTCAGATGGGAACTGGAAATTCCCAAAGTCTCTAGGATTGTTGAGAAGTTCCTAGGCTTCTCTGCTAGTAGCCGAAGAATTTTGCGGCGAGCGGGATGACTTAAAGATGAAAACATAAGCGAGTAGGGCTCTTCCTCTCTCGAATTGGGCAAAGGGTAACCACCAAACAATAATGTATATAGAAGAACAGAAAAGGTTTGTTACTTAAAAAAATTGACTGGAGAATTGTCTAGTAGGTTAACATTTCTTCACAAAAATGCTTTTCTTGTTCGTAAATCAGGGGTTTATTGTGGCTCTAATAGTAATTATATGCACGCATAAGAGCAATCCTAGTAAACCGCTTTTTGAACAATTTCTCCCACAGCAAAGAATTGAGTAGAAAATACAACCAAAAATTTTGTGGTAGAAAGAATCACTGTTTTGGATTAACTTTTATCAACTCAGGAACCTGTCCCGCCCTTCCTACAACTCCGCGGTATAGTATGAAGACGCCCTGAACCCCATCTATGCTTAGGGCATCGTCTATTCCCTGCCTGATTGCATCGGGAACATCATCGCCCTTAGTCAAGTTCGCTACAGCAGTAGCAGCAGCATCAGCAACTCCAGCGTCAACAGCAAAAATTGTGACAGCATCAGCATCGCCAAAACTAAAAGCATGACTAAATCGCCCACTGCTGGTGGCAACTCCTACTGGAAACTTCGTTAATCTGAAGCCCATCTCCCGTGAAAGAGGTTCGTCACCTGCCTGAAAGCCTATGTCTATTGGCTGGTCTGAAACCGCGGAGACTTCTCCTCCATTCTCCATAACTGCAACCTTACATCCACTGTCAATCATTTCTTGGACTGCCAAGTCAGCTAAGACTCCAGCAACAGCAGCCATAGGACCTACATTGGCTTTGGCGGAAGCCTCAGCCATCAACTGTGCCACTTTTGGTGCCCTGCCAACGGGAACGGGTTCAAAAGAATGCAAAAATTGGGGATGTTCGTTTACGTATGTTTCTAGTTGTTTTCTGTGATGTTTTATTGAACTTTTTGCTTTTTCGATGCCGCTTTTTTGGTCTGAGATTATGGTGCAGTTTGATTCCTTGAGGCGAAAAGCTTCTTTGATTAGGTGCTGTTTTGTCATTTTTGGTTGTTTCGATGCTGCTCAACAAGGGTTATAGCTCTGGCTGGACAAGCATCAACACACAAGCCACAGGGACTACCGATACAAATGGCTTCGTCGAAGTCTATTGAGTGGTCCTCCTTGAAGGATATCGCATTCACTGGACAGAGAGCGTAGCATGCGCCACAGTCAATGCACTTATCATAGTTGACTTCTATGAGCTTTGGAAACTTAACAACCACGCCTTTGGCTTTGAAGGCTTGAACTATCTTTTTGAGGTGAACTTTAGGAACTTCCACCAAAATGTCGCCTCCGAGAGAGTTGATGGTGGCAGTTACGATTCTCATGGGGATTCCAAGCTCGAGAATCACCTGCGAAGTTATTGGTTCCTCAACGTTTTCTTCACTGAATCTTAGTAGTATTCTATCCATTTCCTTCACCTTCCCCTCAACTTGGCTATATCTTCAGAGGTTATGAGACCCACAACCTTCTTGTCCCTGTCTATCACAGGCAACGCAGATATGTGATGCTGTGCCAGCTTCCTTGAAGCCTCTTCCAGTGATACATCAGGTCTTGTAGTAAACACCTTCTTTGTGATGATGTCAGCAAGCTTACTTTTTCCTTCAGCGATTGCTCGCGTGAGGTCCCAAGAAGTCACTATGCCCTTGAGAGCTCCGCTTTCATCTGTAACAACCACATGATTCACTGATTTGTTTATGATTCGCTTGGCAACAGCCTTGATGTCTTCGCCGACGCTGCAAGTCACAGCTGCCTGAGCCACAGTGCTAACAAAGGTTATCTCGCCAGCTTGCTTCATTGGATTACATACAGAGTTTGTAGGCAACGTCTCAGAGGGAGCAGACAGATAAAATGTGCCGTGTTCGATCCATGACTTCAATATCCCAGCAATCTTCTTTGCCTTCTTCAAACTGGACATGGAACTGACTTTGACTTTTCTGTCATTGATTGTCACTTCACCTGACTTCAAGGTGGCATAACTGACTTTGCCCAGCTTAGGTCGTTCCCGGCGAGGAACCCCATAGTCAACAATGTTCGTGAAGATTTCTTCGTCCCGCAAAGCTGTCTTCTTCGCTAACCCTTTATTTAGTATAGGAATAGGAATGCCCATGCCAATATAGAGGCTTGTGCCATACTTGGTGAAGGCACCTCCGCTAATGAATTCGGGGCTCATCTGTTTGCAGTCTCCTCGAACCATCAGCGTTCCAAATCTGTTAGTTGGGTCATGCTGAGTGCCTTCTCCGAGGACGTAGCCTTGTGCGCCACCTAGGAATATGCGGGTTCCTATACCGATGGTTTCGTAGTCAGGGTCGTTCATTAGAGGATTAAGGGCGCCTGCTCCAGAGTAGGTGGCGTTTCTGAATCTTGGCAGCAGCTTACCCATGTAGGTGTAGATTATTTCGTCGCGACTGTTGGTGGCGCAGACATAACGTTGGTAACAGTTGCGGAAATTCAGTAGATAAAACTGGTTCAGGTCATCTTTTGTGAGGACGGTATCTAGTTTGGTTCTGGGATAACAGTCGGTTCCATAGGAAATTGCTCTTAATTCAACTTCTTTGCCTGCAATCAGATCTTCAATGACGTGTCCGCCTCCATACTCGAAGGGGTTGGTTCCGGACATTTGAGAGGCGCCTATATACAGGTCAACTGCGGCACCTGGGTGACTGACCTCAACATCGTTTATCCATGCTTTCTGGATTTTGATGGGAGGGTCTGAGTGCCCAACGTTTATTATGGCGCCTGATGAGCACATGGCTCCGAAGGTTCCTGTAGTAACTACATCAACTTCTTTGTATGCGACTTCTACGCCGCTGCTTTCCACTAATTTTTTCATTTCTTCGGCGGTTACAACCTGGACGTCGCCAGTTTTGATTTTGTGGTTGATTTCCGCGATTGTCCGCCTATTGTCTTCTTTTGAGGCTGCCATTTCCGTAGTCTCCTATAACACACTTATTGTTATGAGACATAGCAAACGTCATTACCATTTTAATATTTTACTGAAATAATTATTCCAAAAGGAATATAAATCCGAGCTTCAAAAATCAGATTATGCTACCTTCACTAAAAGAAGTTGCCAAAAAACGAAAAATTCTTGGACTAACCCAGCAAAAGCTTGCCAGGCTAGCAGGAGTAAGCCAGTCTCTAATCGCAAAACTAGAATCCCACAAAATTGACCCCTCCTACACCAAAGTTAAAGCAATATTTGATGCACTGGAGCGACTGCAAACAGAAAAAGAAGTTCGCGCCGATGAGGTGCTGCACAGTAAGGTTATTGGAATTCAGAAGAATGATCTTGTCTCACAGGCGGTTCAAACTATGGCAGATTATGGCTATTCTCAGCTTCCAATCTTTGATGGAGTACACCCTGTTGGTAGCATATCAGAGAAGACTATTATCGAAAAGGTTTCGGCAGGCAAAGACTTGAACCAGATTTCCAAGCGTTCCGTAGGCGAGGTCATGGAGGAAGCTTTTCCGTTGGTTGGAGAAGACGCTCCGTTACCCCTGATTTCGAGCCTCCTGCAGGTGTATTCCGCGGTTATGATTTCGAAGAAGGGAACAGTTGTAGGCATCGTAACCAAAGCAGATTTATTAAAGATGCTCCTCTAATGCAATCAAAAAGGGTGGGAGATTTTTCTGTGAGTGTTGCGGTTGAAGCAAAAAATCTAGTTAAAGATTTTGGGTCAGTCACAGCTCTTGACGGCTTAAACTTTACAATAAAAGAGGGGGAAATCTTCGGCTTAATCGGATTGAACGGGGCAGGAAAAACAACAGCCCTCAGAATCACATCAACATTGCTATTGCCTACTTCAGGCACTGTAACCGTTTTTGGTCACGACGTGGTTGACGAGGCAGCAGAAGTCCGTAACATGATCAGCTACCTTCCAGAAGAGGCTGGAGCCTACAAAAACCTTTCAGGCCTAGAGTACCTCAAGTTTATGGCAAGCTTCAGAACCAACGACAAAGCAGCCATAGGAAAACTGGTTGATGCAGCTTCTGAAATTTCTGGTTTAGGAGACCGCCTCAAAGATAAAGTGAAGGGCTACAGCAAAGGAATGAAACGCCGCCTTCTGGTTGCCAGAGCACTAATGACGAAACCTAAGTTGGCAATACTAGATGAGCCTAACAGCGGCTTGGATGTGCTTCATTCAGTTCATGTTCGTACAATCATAAAACGTTACGCACAAGAACATAAAGTAACCATTCTTCTTTCAAGCCACAACATGCTGGAAGTGGAGTATCTCTGCGACCGCGTGGCGCTAGTTAACAAGGGCAAAGTTGTTGCTCAAGGTTCCCCAGACGAACTTAAAAAGAAATTCAATGCAGTTAATCTTGAAGAAGTATTTGGGGAGGTGGTTGGCTTTGCTTAATGACTTAATGAACATCATATTAAAGGAGATTAAGGAGCTAGTCAGAGACCCAAAGGTTCTCCTTCCAATGATTATTATTCCTCTTGTGATGTTTCCTTTGATGGGCTTTGCTATCCAAACATCCATGGAAACAGCCCAACAGAGCATAGGAGAAACTTCCATAGCATTAATTGACCAAGACGAAGGTTCGTTTGCATTAAGCCTTCAAGCATTCATGACGGCAAATAATTTTTCGGTAACACATCTCGACAACATTTCCGTAGAAGATGCGCTACTTCAGGTTCAAGACTCGAACCTCTCCAGCCTCATAATCATTCCGTCAGGGTTCAGCGTAAACATAACTAAGGGCAAAACCGCAGACATAACAGTTTACACACCATTCAGGGGCGGTGGAATCGCCGAATCCACACGCTCATCTACAGTAAACACATTACTCAACATATTTGAGAGCGGAATTCTTGACCAAAGAATCCGCGAAGGATTTCCTGAATCCAACGCAACACAGATTCTAAATCCCATTAAGTCAGAGGATAAATCGATAGTTAAGGGTAAAAGCGCAGATGTTAGCCCCGATGTTCTCTTCGGCTTAATGCTTTCTCAAACCACAATCATGCCAGTCGGAATGATAACTTTGCTCATCTTCGCCATGCAGCTTGCAGCCACTGCAGTAGCATCAGAAAAGGAGGAAAAAACCCTAGAAACGCTGCTAACGTTGCCAATTAACCGGACCATGATTCTAGCAGGCAAATTAACAGGCTCAATAATTGTAGCTCTTGTCGGAGCAGTAGCGTACCTTATCGGCTTTAGTTACTACATGAATTCATTCATGGGAATTTCCTCAAACATAACCATAGACCTTGCAGCAATAGGATTGGCGCCATCCCTTGCCTCATACATTATTCTTGGAGTCTCATTGTTTATGGCGCTTCTTTCAGCCTTAGCATTAGCAATTTCGTTATCAGTCTTCGCCGAGGACGTGAGAGGAGCCCAAGCCCTAGTAGGTCCCCTCTCGATACTGTTTGTTGTTCCCATGATTTTCACAATGTTCACAAACATCAATGCGTTACCGTTCCCTCTTTCAATTATACTACTTGCAATACCCTTCACTCATCCAATGCTGGCAGCCAACGTGTCCTTCACAGGAAACTATGTCGGCGCAATTGGCGGAATAGCATACATGGCAATCTTCACTATCATAGTGTTATATGTGGCAGCCAAGCTCTTTGGCACAGAAAAAATATTAACTGCAAAACTGAAATTCCAAAGAAGAATAAAAAACATACCGAGGGACTAAAAACCTCATTTGTTTACCAGAATTTCCGTGGCAGGCTATCCATATACTCGTTTAAGGAGCGAATGTCAAACTTGTTTGCTTCCTGTTGTTCCAGCAACTTGGTTAATGCTGATGCCAACTGAAGATTTGTTACAACTGGGATGTTGAATTCTATGGCTAATCTGCGTATTGTGTATTCGTCCTTCAGAACCTCCGAGAAGGCGACCAGATGGTTAGGCATAGGTATGTTAATTACCAAATCGATTTTGCCTTCCTGAAGAAAATCAACAATGTTGGGAGTCTGACCTTTTTCCCTGACCTTATGCAACACAGAAATCTGGTTTACTCCCTCGTTCCGCAGCACCTCAGCAGTATTCTTTGTTGCAAAGATTTTAAAACCCATATTCCTTAACGCCCGACCAATAGGCACAATCTGCTCCTTCAGTTTCTTTCCGCCAACAGTAATTAGCACAGACCCGCCTTCAGGCGGCATCTTGAACTCTGCAGACTGCATAGCCTTGGACAAGGCATCTTGAAAGTTTTCTCCTAGACACGCTACTTCTCCGGTGCTCAGCATTTCAACCCCCAGCACAGGGTCAGCTCCACTTAAACGCATAAAACTGAACTGGGGAACCTTCACACCGAAGTGGGTGATGGCGGGCAACTCGGTGAAGCCCGAATCCTTGAATTTTTTGCCCAGCATCGATAGTGTAGCGAGCTCTATCATGTTGACTCCACGGGTTTTGCTCACGTAAGGCATAGAACGGGAAGCCCTGAGGTTGCATTCGATAACGTAGGTTACGCCATCCTTAACCAGGTACTGTATGTTGTATGGTCCCCTGATTTCAAGGGCTTCAACTATCTTGTGAGTGTAATCCTGAACAGTACGCAGCACGTCACTGTCCAACGTCAACGATGGAATTCCCATCGTTGCGTCGCCGCTGTGAACTCCAGCATTCTCAACATGCTCGATGATGGCGCCTATGATGTTGTCTTCACCATCGTAGACTCCGTCAACCTCAACCTCTTTTGCGTTCTCGATAAACTTGGAGATTACGGCAGGATGATCCCGTGAAACTTTTGCAGCTAACTTAAGGTAATCTGCCAGTTCAGTTTCAGTGTAAGCGACCCGCATGGCACTGCCTGACAGCACGTAGCTGGGACGAATAAGAACTGGATACCCAACCTTCTGGGCGAACTTTTTGATGTCACTGGTTCTTGTTAGGTCTCTCCATTCTGGCTGAGGAATTCCAAGCTGGTCAAGAAGAGCACTGAATTTTGCTCGGTCTTCTGCCTGATCGATGCTTTCGCCTGATGTTCCCAGCAAGTCAACTCCCTGATTAGACAACTTAAGCGCCAAGTTGTTGGGTATTTGTCCGCCCACACTGGCTATGACACCGAAGGCCTGCTCCTTGTCATAAATGTCCAAGATTCTCTCCAGAGTCAACTCCTCGAAATAGAGCTTGTCACTCATGTCGTAATCTGTTGAAACCGTTTCAGGATTATAGTTAACCATTATGGCCTCGTCGACACCATTCTTTTTGAGTGCCCATATGGTATTGACCCCGCACCAGTCAAACTCTACACTGGAGCCAATCCTGAAGACCCCCGCACCCAAAACAATGACCTTCATGTTGCTTGAGGAAAACTCGATATCATCCTCGGTTCCTCCATAAGTCAAATACAAGTAGTTTGTTTTCGCTGGCCACTCAGCAGCAAGAGTATCAATCTGCTTAACAGCAGGAACAATGTTAGCCTCTTTCCTAATTTTCCGTATGGCAAACTCGTCTGTGCTCCGGCAAACTGCAATCTGCTTGTCTGAAAAGCCTATGCGTTTGGCTTCTCTGAGGATTTCTAGGAAGCGGCTGTCTTGTTGGCTAATTGAGGATAGCATTTCTTGCATGTTGATGGCATTTTGGATTTTGTGGAGGAAGAAGGGGTCGACGCCGCTTAATTCGTAGATGTTTTCTATGGACATTCCCTGTTTTAGGGCTTTAACTATTATGTATAAACGTTGATCTGTGGGATGCGCCAAAGCATCCTCCAGCGTCTCTAAAGTTTCAGGCTCATCCTCGTCGGGATTGCAGACCAGACCCAGCTTGCCAATGTCCAGCATGCGAATAGCTTTCTGTAGCGCTTCCTCGAAGCATCTTCCGATGCCCATAACCTCGCCCACAGACTTCATCTGGGGACCAATATGGCGGTTCACGTTCCTGAACTTTTGCAGATCCCACCTTGGATACTTGACTACAAGGTAGTCAAGGGCAGGCTCGAAGCATGCTGTTGTTATGTGGGTGACCTTGTTCTGCAGCTCTGGCAACGTGTAACCGATGCAGAGTTTAGCTGCAATGTAGGCAATGGGGTATCCTGTGGCTTTGCTTGCTAGAGCTGAGCTTCGTGACAACCGAGCGTTGACTTCTATGGCACGAATTTCCTCGGATTTGGTGTCTAGCGCCCATTGGATGTTGCATTCGCCGATGACTCCTAGACTGCGTATTGCTTTGATGGAAGCTGAACGGAGAATGTGGTATTCGCGGTTTGACAGTGTTTGGCTGGGGGCAACGACTATTGAGTCACCTGTGTGGACTCCCATGGGGTCAAAGTTTTCCATATTACATACAATTATGCAGTTGTCATCGTAGTCCCGCATAACCTCATATTCAACCTCTTTCCAGTGCCCCAAATATTCTTCAATCAGCACCTGAGAAATCATGCTCATACCCAAAGCCCGGCAGACAATGTCACTTAGTTCGTCTTCGTTATGGGCTACACCTGAGCCCTTGCCCCCCAAAGTGTAAGCCACACGAACAATAACAGGATAACCAATTTCCCTGCCAACCTCAAGAGCTTCCTTCAAGCTACTTGCAACTTTGCTTTTGGCGATACCCACATCAGCTTTAATCATGGACCGACGAAACAGTTCCCTGTCTTCAGTGTCTTCTATAGTCTGAACAGGAGTTCCCAAAACTTTGACACCATACTTCTCGAGAACGCCACTTTTTGCAAGCTGGACACCACAGTTCAGGGCAGTTTGTCCTCCAAAACTTAACATGATAGCATCTGGTCGCTCCTTTACGATGACCTCTTCCACAAACTCGGGCGTTACTGGCAGAAGGTAAACTTTGCCTGCTAGCCGAGGATCAGTTTGGATTGTGGCAATGTTAGGGTTAACCAGAACAGTTTCTATTCCTTCCTCACGAAGAGCCTTTAGGCACTGGCTTCCAGAATAGTCGAATTCTGCAGCTTCCCCAATTTTAATGGCGCCGCTGCCCAAGACAATTACCTTTTTTATCCACTTAAACTTGGGCAGCTTATTTCGCCTCCACAAGTTTTTGGAATCTATCAAAAAGGAATTCTGTGTCATATGGCCCGGGCGATGCTTCTGGATGCCACTGTAGGGCAAAAGCTGGTTTGGTTTCATGTTTTACGCCTTCAACTGTTTTGTCGTTGGCGTTCATGAACCACTCCGTCAAGCCTGTGTCTTTTAGTGAGTCCCTTTGCACTGTGTACCCATGATTCTGGGTGGTAATGTAGCAGCGTCCTGTCTCCAAATCTAGAGCAGGCTGATTCTGGGAACGATGACCATACTTCAGCTTGTAAGTGTCACCTCCCACAGCCAAAGCCAAAATTTGAGTGCCAAGACACACCCCCATCATGGGCAGGTCCCTGTCTAGCAGCTCCCTGATAGCTTCAACAGTTTTGACACACTGTTTAGGGTCTCCAGGACCATTACTTATCATGACGCCGTCAGGCTTAAAGTCCAGAATCTGCTCCGCCGAAAAATCATGAGGCACCCGCACTACATTAAAGCCTCTTCGTAGCAGGTTCCGTAGGATGCCGTATTTGACGCCGCAGTCAATCACAACTGCCAACTTGTTACCTCCACCCTCATAACGAACTGGCTCCTTCACCGTTACCTGTTTTGCGAGGTCTGTGAAGTTGGGGTCCTGAACATTTTCTACTTCCTTCACGAGCTTCTGCATGTCTGGCTCTTCATCTGTCTCACAGACTTTTAGGATGCCTAGCATGACGCCTTTGACTCGGAGCTTTTTTGTGAGTTGACGCGTGTCGATTCCGTATATTCCAGGCACGTCCTCGTCTTTGAGCCACTGATCTAGTGTTCGGGTGGATGCCCAATGGAAAGGATGTTTGCATAGCTCGTGGACTACGAAGCCTGTTACTTTAATGTCGTCTGATTCGAAGTATTTGAGGACTCCATGTTCTTTGTCATAGGTTGGAACTCCATAGTTTCCCACAAGAGGATACGTGAATGTTAGAATCTGTCCCTTGTAGGAGGGGTCTGTTAATGATTCGGGGTATCCGACCATGGAGGTGGAGAAGACACATTCGCCTGTGACCTTCTTTGCTGCGCCGAAGCCGTAACCAACAAAGATGGAGCCGTCTTCTAAAACGAGAACAGCTTTACCAGCTTCTTTGGGCGGGATGTTCGTTTTCACAGTTCTAACCTACACTATTCTAATCTTCAATTTTGGTTAACGCGTATTTATGAATCGCAGACTTCAGTTTCAGGTCAGCCTCCTCTAGTCCTTTTTTGTGAGTTTCGAGGCTCTTTTTTGAGTGAGCGGTTAACTGTTTACGGTTTTTGAGCATCCGCTTGACTTCTGCTGGAGCTGGACCGCCCAAGGTGTTGTGGCTTTCAACAAACTTTTTGGGGTCTATGGAGTCTTTGATATCTGCCTGTTTCACGGCTAAAGTGATTCCCGCAACATTTTCGGCGGTCTTATTTACCAGTTCAGATTTCAGGTTTAAAAGGGTCAGTTTCTTCTCCAACAAGGTTTTGACGACTGCGCCAACAATCTTATGGGACATCCTGAAGGGCACATCATACTTCTTTACAAGCAAATTAGCCAACTCTGTCGTAGTCGAGTAATGAAGAACGTCCTTACTGAAAACGTCCTTGTTCACGTTAAGGTGTATGGTTAACTCAGAAAGCACATATAATGAAGCTGAAACCGTTTCAATTGATTCCCAAAGCTTCGGAGTGAGCTCCTGGAGGTCCAGATTGTAGCCTGAGGGCAAAGCCTTCAACGTAGTGGCTGATATTACAAAGTTGCCGAGAATTTGGCTCATCCTTGCCCTGATTACCTCTAGGACGTCGGGATTCTTTTTCTGTGGCATGATGCTGCTTGTGAAAGCGAAGCTTTCGGGAAGGTCAATGATACCGAAGTCGGGTGAGCTCCAGACAATAAGGTCTTCAGCAATCCTGCTAACGTCTGTGGCAAGTATAGTGAGATCTGCTAAGGTTTCTAGAATAAAGTCGCGGCTGCCAACAGCATCTATAGAATTCTCCAGCACAGCACTAAACCCAAGGAGTTCTGCGGTTCGTTCCCTATTAATTGGAAAGCTTGTGGTTGCTATAGCTCCTGCACCCATAGGACACAAGTTAATGCGCGGAAGCGCCCCCTTTATCCTCATTATGCTCCTCTGGAGTGCATCCACGTAGCTGACTAGGATGTGGGCAAAAGTTACGGGTTGTGCAGGATGCAAATGAGTATACGAAGGCACAAGAGTTTCTGTGTGCTTTTCAGCCAGCTTGATTAGAGAGTCCTGTAGCGTGACTATCAGGTTTATCAGGTCGTGAAGGCTTGTACGTAGCGCCATCCTTATGGCTGTTGCAACTTGGTCGTTCCTGCTTTTTGCGATGTGCAAGTTTCCAGCAACATCTTTAGGTATTTTTTTGTTGATTTCTTCCTCAACGGCTAAGTGAACGTCCTCTAGGGTCTGGTCCAGCTTCATTTTTGGGTCGATTTCATTGAGGGCTGCTAGAAGTTTGGCTGCTGTTGAGGGTTTGATTATCTGTTGTTCAAGGAGCATGGTTACGTGAGCTTGGTTGATTTTGATTACGGCTTCCAGTAACTTCTGGTCGCTTTTTATTGATGCAGTAAATTCCACCACATCCTTTCGGGCAGAGCTGATTCTTCCTCCACGCAACAACTTAGACAACTTTTTTCACCTCAAAAATGAAAAAGCGGAAGCCCCTTCGCATTATTTTTAGCATTGTTTTTCTTTTTTCACCTTCTCTTTCAGTATGTTAGCTACTTTTGTGGGCAGTCCCCACAGTTCTATGAAGCCTTCAGCGTAGGCTTGGTTGAAGTCTGTTTCCACTTCATAGGTTGCCAAGTTCTTGTTGTATAGAGACATTGGCGAGGAGCGTGCCACAGCCCAGCAGCGTCCCTTGTACAGTTTCATTTTCACTTCGCCACAGACCCGTTCCTGAGTCTTGTCTATGAAAGCTTCTAGGGCTTCCCTTAGGGGGTCTATCCACAAGCCTGTATAAACGAGTTGAGTCCACTTTTCGTCTATTAGCTTCTTGAATTCAAGTTCATGGCGAGTCAAAACCATCTTTTCGAGGTCTTTGTGGGCTTCCATCAGCACTTCAGCGGCTGGGGATTCGTAGATTTCCCTTGATTTTATGCCCACAAGCCTGTCTTCGATATGGTCGACGCGTCCAACTCCATGTTTGCCCGCAATCTCGTTAAGTTTCTCAATCAAAGCTACGGGCTTCATTTCTTTTCCGTTCAGTGCAACTGGGCAGCCAGCCTCAAACTTGATTGTCACGTACTCGGATTTGTCTGGTGCATCTTCAGGGGAGATGGTTAATTCGTAGATTTCTTCCAACGGCTCTTGGTCCGCATTTTCTAAATGTCCGCATTCTATGGAGCGTCCCCAGAGGTTTTGGTCTATACTATAGGGATCGGATAAATGAGGAATGCTGATTCCTTTTTCTTTTGCGTATTTTATTTCTTCTTTTCTTGACATCCCCCACTCCCTAACTGGAGCCATAACCTTCAGGTCTGGGGCAAGAGCCTTTACTGTGACGTCGAAGCGTACCTGATCGTTACCTTTTCCTGTGCAGCCATGGACTACTGCTATAGCATTTTCTTTTTGTGCGATTTCGACCAATTTTTTTGCTATGAGAGGGCGTCCTAGGGCTGTTGCCATGGGATATTTTCCTTCATATAGGGCGTTTGCTTTTATAGCTGGAAATACGTGTTTGAGGACGAACTCTTCTGTGCCGTCAACTGAGTAGTGATTTTTTACGCTTAGGCTGTGGGCTTTTTCTGCGACCTGTTTTAAGTCGATTTGTTGCCCTAGCTCCATTGTGAATGTTATGACATCTACGTCATGGTTTTCTTGTAGCCATTTTATGAGAACGGATGTGTCTAGTCCGCCACTGTAAGCTAATATTACCTTGTTTTTCATTGTGGTTCCCAGTTTGTGGTTGATATTTCGGGAAAGCTTATATAGATTTTGGTCAATATTCTAACAAAACAGATAAATGTGACCAAAAATGGTCAATTCAATCTCTAAAACAGTCCAAAACCTCATAGACGAAGACCTCTCCCTACAGGATGCTCTGCAAAGAGACTACGGAAATTACAGCGCAATAGCCAGAATGCTCCTCCCCAAAGTCAAAGAAGCCGTTGACAGCGAAGAAGTTAATCTTGAAAGCGTCATAACGTCAGTAAAACGAGCTAAAGCAAACTACACAATCTTGCAAGGAAAAATAACGCGGGTAGTTGCGGGAAGCGGCTTAAACATCCGAACTGACATGGCAAAGGTTTCGGTTGACAGAACAAAAAAGAATCTGGAGCAGATACGAAAAACTTTGGCAACCTTTTCAGGCGAATTTCTTCAAGTCATAGAAGGAAACTCGGTTGTCACGTTAATCTCTGACCTATATTCCTTCAGCAAAATCAGTTCGATCTTCGACAAAACGGATGTGGTTGACCAGAAACAGAATCTAGCAACAGTCATCATCCGTAGCCCAGATGAGATAACGTCCACTCCAGGATGTGTGCAGGCTTTTTACAATGCAGTTTCGCGGCGCCACATCAACATTGAAGAGACCATGAGCTGTTACACAGAAACCATAATCGTCCTAGCCATGGAGGACGTGAGCAAAGCCTTCGCAGCCCTAACAGACCTTATAACAGAGGCAAGAAGAAAAACAGCCTAAACAGCAATCAGGCTTCTCACATTTATTGTGTGTTTATTTCAGGTCGCTAAGTCTGCATACGGTAAAGGGTACAAGCATTTCGTCTTTGTTTAGTCCACCGTGTTGACCAACAGGATTATACCTGAAATCCTTGAAGTGATCAAACCAGACTGTTTCGTTTCCATAAGGCAGAATCAAAAGATTTCCAGCCCTATCAAGGAACTGACAGCTTACGTTTCCTAACCCAAACAGACCACTGTTGATTGCCTCTTTAGTTTCAACAATCTGCGCTTTGGCACCAATATGTTCTGATAGTAGTTCTTTCGTTTCTGCCAGCTTTTCCTCTTTGATATGAAGAAAAAGGTCTCGGTGACTTCCCGTAGGCAAAATATGCTGCCCAGACTTACCACACTCTAGGTTCGCTATAACATCAGGGAACCTGTCGAGAAATGTTGTCTCTTCGGGAACAACGTTTACTCCCCCATGGTCTGCGGTTGCTACAATTAGGGTCTCTTTAGCGGTCTTCGGGTCGATTTTTTCTATCAACTCTTTGTTTAGCAAATAAGAGATCACAGACAACTCTGTGGAGTATTCTTCGCTAGTTGGTCCATATTCATGAGAAATCATGTCTAAGGAGCTGAAGTGCACAAAAAAGTAGGCGGGTCCAATTTGTTTTTCCAATGTCTTCCTTAACGTAACAGTTAGGTCTGATGACCTTAAAGATGGCACAAGTGTACTGTTCTTGAAGAGCACGGAAGAGTTGGCGCTGTAAGCATATGCAGAGTAGATGTGAGTGAATGAATTTACGCCTGCTTCTTTTAAAGTCGTTTGAAGGTTTTTTCCCTTAAACAAAATGTCTGGGCTGAATCCTTTTTCCACAAGCTCATTTGGTCGCTTTGACCCTAGCGGCTCAAAACGGAGAGTATTAACTATCATGTCGACCTCCTTGAGATAAAGATAGTACTCAAAAAGCCCATGTTCTTGGGGGGTTAAACCCGTGTTCAATGTTGTGAGAGCATTAGTTGTTTGTGAAGGAAAAACGCTTGTTAAAGGAAAAACATCACTTTCTTCAGCAAGCTTCCCCAAAAACGCGTTGTTTCTGTAGTAGCGCAGAAACTGGCTATATCCAAAACCATCTAAAACCAGAAGCACAACTTTTTCAGCTTGAACTTCATTGCTCACAACCGGAAGCTTACTTAAATTAGTATTAACGCTGAACAAGCCCAGTAGGGTTCCTGGAATGTTTGAAATGCAGTTCTCCTCATAGCAAGGATAAAGAAAATCTCCATCGTCATGATTTCGGATTGAATCACTGATTTCATGTATCATAGAATCACTGACGTTTTCGAGAAAAATGAAGGGATAAGCGTACTATAAAATGTCTTCTCACAACAACTAGAAGACGCTAGCTTTTTCCAACACGCTCACAGGTAAGTTAGGAGCCTAATAGCAACAGATTGTTGAAAACAGTATTTTTCTGAAATTCGACTGCATAAGATTTGTGAAGCTTATTCTCTGATGGATGAAAAAGCGATGTTGAAGGCAACTGTTTTGCCGTTATGTTTCCGGTCACATTTTACAGTCACAGTTTCTCCATCCTCGCTTATGTACACAACTTTGCCGAAGTGTCCCGATTCCTGATGGAACACTTTGTGCACTGGAATCTTCACTCGGTCTCCAATCTTAAGGTTCGCCATTAACGCATCCTCCATAAACATATCAAAAGTGGCTAAAAAAGTAACCACATTATCTTATAACTTCTAACTCGTTTTGGATAAGAGAACCTAACATTTAAAGATTACCCGCATATACATTCAACCCTAAAAAACAGGAAAAAACAAGCAAATACCTTATCAAGGGCATCCATCATTGAGTAGGGTGAAGGAAAACTGATGCCTAGAGATCCTGTATGTGGAGTAATTCTGAACGAAAAGACAGCTAAATACAAAATCACCCATGACGGAGAAACCTACTATTTCTGCAGTGTCAAATGCAAAAAGAAATTTAAAAGAAACAGAAGTAAATTCGCTGACAAATAGACCTTTAACCCACTATCACATTTTTTGTTACTAACCGTTCTTCAATAAAGCGTAGTAGTTGATAACCAAACAGTATGGCAGCAACGTATGTAGGCCACAGAATCACTGGCCAATCTCCTGGAATATAATGCCACAGATCAGATTGGGTAGCAAAAACCTCCATAAGAAACAGCGAAAACAGACCTGCTGCAGCCAAGTAAATCTGCTCCTTAACTTCACTTTGAATTTTATTCTTCTTTCTGCTGAACATCAGAACTGCCCATACTCCTAAGAAAGCAAAGAATAGGATAATCCAATTCAAAGGAAAGTCAAACAGCACTTGCATACCCCGACATCAGAATTATAGTATAAAAACTTTCTCCATTTTTCGACAAAAACCGCACATGTGACAATCACGTGTTCGCAGCTTTAAAAAAAACATCAATAGAGAATGCTTATGTAAAACCTGATGCATCAAAGAACCATCCAAGGGACCGTCGGCTAGTTTGGTCTAGGCTCTGAGCCTCGGACGTTCGGGACCCCGGTTCAAATCCGGGCGGTCCCACCTAACACCCAAGAAAGTTACTGTTTTTTTGTCCGTTTCGCAATCTCTTCTGCGACTATAACCCCTGAGGCAGAGGCTTGGATCAGCCCTCGGCTTACTCCGGCGCCGTCACCTATAGTGAACAGGTTCTCGATTTTGGTTTCCAAGTTGTCAGTGATTTCAAGTCGGGTTGAATAGAATTTGACTTCAACTCCATAAAGCAGCGTGTCGTTTGAGTTTACTCCAGGAGAAACCTTGTCTAGTGCCTCAAGCATTTCTTTGATGTCAGCCAAGTAACGGTAAGGTAAAACGAAACTCAAGTCTCCTGGCGTAGCGTTCTTGAGGGTTGGAACACATAGACTTCGTTTTATTCGTTCTTCTGTTGAGCGACGTCCAGCCTTTAGGTCGCCTAACCTTTGAACGATTACGCCTCCACTGAGCAAGTTAGAGAGCCTCGCAATGTATTTTCCGTATGCTATTGGTTCTTTGAAGGGTTCCGTAAAGGAGGTGCTGACGAGGATGGCAAAGTTTGTGTTTTTTGTTTTTCGTTCAGCGTAGCTTTGTCCGTTTACGGTTAAGACACCATCATATGATTCTGTGATGACTTCTCCTAATGGCGAAACACAGAAGGTTCTCACCGCATCGTCAAAGGATTTAGAATGATAAATTAGCTTAGGCTCATACAAGGTCTTAGTGAGCTCCTCCATAATGGCGGCTTGAAGCTCCACCCTGACGCCGATGTCAACAGGATTATTCAAGGTTTTCAAGCCAAGGAGTTCTGCCTCAGTCTTCAGCCACTCAGCGCCAATTCGTCCAGGTGCCACAATCACATACTTGCCATAGAATTTCCCGCAATTTGCGGTTTCAATACCTTCAACCTTGCCGTCCTTAACCAGCAGGCTCTTAACATCTGTGCTGGTTCTGATGTCAACCCTGCCCTCAAGATGATTACGCATCTTACGAAGAGTCTCGGCACATTTTTCAGTGCCCATGTGCCGAACTTTCTGCTGAACAAGCTTCAATCCAGCAAGAGAGGCTTTTCTTTCTATCTCCTCAAACTTCTGTTGACTCACACCGTAAAGATGCTTGGTTGCCCCAAACTTGATGTAAACTCCGTCAACATACTTCAAGAGGTCCCATAGGGCATCTTCAGTGCAGTACTCATTAAGCCATCCGCCAACCTCAGTGGACAAAGTAAGCTTTCCATCACTCCAGGCACCTGCACCACCCCAACCCGCCAAAAGGGAGCAGGGGTCACAGTTTAGGCAGCCTAATCCTCGGCTTGATGGGCATTTGCGTTGATCGATGTCTTTTCCTCTATCCAAAAGCAGTATGCTCAGGTCTGTTTTTTCTGCTAACTCAAGAGCAGAGAATATTCCCGCTGGACCAGCGCCTACTATTATGACGTCGAAATTCACCAGGATTCCTCCTGAAACCAAAAGCTACATAGAACAAGTGGAATATATGTGTTAGCTGAGCAACCAGAATCAATAACATGAAAACAGCCACACCTGAAGTCAACACAACCGCTTCACAACATCGTTTCTTTCAATGAAGGGGATCCTCAGGTTTTGTTTTCTTCTTTCTTGAGGATCTTTTCCAACAGCTTCCGAAGAATAGGAACAGCTTCTTTTTCCATTACAGATTTTGTGAAAACCGAAACTAAACCGATTTTGTTGGTTTTTTGGGCAAGAAGCTCAGCCAGAACACGAGCAATCATCATGTTTCGGTCACCAAGAAGCACCGAAGAGAGAGGAGGCCCAAGCAATTTCTGCTGTTGTGGCATAGCCACAGCCAAGGTGCCGAGCTTGTCTGCGCCCTCACTCAAAAACAGTTGACTTGCATTTTCTGTTTCAATGTAAACCGCAAAAAAGGTTGTGTCCCCTTCAATTATCTCTTCTTTAACAATCTTGGCTCGTGACAATCCAGACTCTCCACTTCTATCTTATGCTCTCTTACGGTTCTATATAGATTTTCAAAACTACAACTTGCTAAGGTAGACTGTGCTTAAGCCTATTTCGCGGCAGTTCTTGTCTAATTTCACCTGACCGAAACAGAGAGCGGACACTTTTTCGTTCACTGGAGTATAGATTTTTAGGATTTTTCGTGTGTAGTCCACGCCATTCAGGATGCCTATTCCCAAAAAATTGTTTTCTTCATCCTTTAGCCCCACAAGCAGACCCTCTTCGTCTCCTTCCCGTATTACCTTAACTTTTTTATTGAAGTGGTTCTCTGCAGCATTAATTTCTTCATCAGATATGTAGTGGTTGTTCTTTAAAACAGCAAAGATGGCAGCAACAGTCTCTTCAGAGTAGATGGGTCGCTTTCCCAGCAAATCAGACAAGTCCCACAAACGTTTACGAGACAAAGGAACGCCAACTCCAAAAATGGAGTCTTCAGTCTTTATCCAACCAAGAGAAAAGGACTGCAGTTTAGCTCCTTTCATATACTTCTTATAACTAAGCTCCCGCAACAGCTTCCTTTTTTCTCTACTCCTTGGCTGAATCAGCTGCGGAGAGTCAACAACAAAAACTTTAACCTCATTCAATGCATCTAAAATTGGAATTAACTCGTTTTCTCTTTGAATACCAACAACAACCGTTGGATCAACTTTTTCTGCCAATCGAACTTTGTACGCGGATGCTTCGTCGCCCTCAACCCATCCGTCAGTGTTTATGACAAGAAGCTCAAAGCCCTTCTCAGTCAACCTGTTTTTCTGCTGCGTTAATATCTCAACAAGCTTGTTCAGTGCCCCGCTTGGACTCGTACACCCTACAAAAACTAGGTCCTCGGCATCAATGTCGAAAAGGTCCTTCACTGGCTCAGTTACGAAAGTGAAGCCCACAGTTGAGGGGGGACCGACGTCAGATTGTCCTAAATCAGCGTCGACAACACAGGTTTTGCATTTGGTTGTTACTGCCTCATTTGCGAGAAAGGTACAGAAGCTTGTCTTTCCCGAGTCCATGCCGCCTAAAACCATGACAGTAACGGGTTTATTTAAGCACAGAATCTCTTTGGCTGCGTCCTCCCATGAGCTAGGTAGGGTCCATTTGTCAATCTCGGTAACAGAAGCCCCTTCCCCCAACATCCATTCAAATGTACCCTGTTTTTTCACAAAGAAGGGCAACCGTTTTCCTTCCCTGACCACGACTTTCTCTTCTACATGAAGAGGCGCACCAAGAACAGTTGCACTTCCCGAAATAAGACGTACAGAAGCAGGACCATCAACCATCAAAGTTTTCCCTTCATCTACAACATGCTTCATTTAACATTCCTCCTCGAAAGGATTCGACCATTTCTTCCCGCAATTTTTATGGCTGAAACAGTATCCTTTAACACTCTGCGGTTTACCGACGCTTTTGTGACACGGCTTGTCCCAGCTTCGCGGACTATTTCCATAACCGTATCTTCTGACAAAATTTTGTCCATAGAATCTAGTAAAGTTTTTGTGTATTCAGCAGGTCCGTTACCCACACGCACGATTCTAGTTTCGGCTGGAAATCTCTTCAGACTATCTAAAACACTGTAAGAAGCCTGCTCATAATTTGAGGCTGTTAGGGTTGCCAAAATTTTGTTGTCGCCCAAGACAGCGATGCCAAAGGTTTTGCCAGGGTCAATTCCCACAACAATTCTTTCGTAGCTCTGTTTTCCCTGAATCGCCAATAATGCCTCGTCAACAACATGTTCAGGGGTTGTTTCTGGGTCAAAAACCAGAATTTTTGTATTTGAAATTTGATGGCTTTCATCTCTGGTGGTTAAAACAACTTTGATGCTCATGGGAACAGAGTCCCAAGGCTTCAAGCTCAGAAAAGGCAGATGCCGCCACTGAAGTTCTGTAACAAGCTTGTAGTAGGCTCTTCCATGAACAGTAGCAACAGCTATCTTTGTCTTCACAGAGTCACACCCTCCAAGGTCCACACAAAAGAAACAGAGCGTCGCATATATGCATGATTTTAGACCAGCGTGCCCTCCTGTCCTCCTTTACAGCTTAAATATGTTACTAAACATCACGAAAAATAGACAATTATAGAGAAGGCTTATAATTCCTTAACCAATATTTCGCTTCTTGTGTACAGGTCTTGCCGAAACATGTTCCAACAGGCTGCATTTCGCTTGACAAACTATTAGGAGGAGGATTCCCTGCTGGAGCTGTCTCCCTAATCTATGGAGAAGCTGAAACAGGTAAAACCTCCCTTACAGTCCAGTGTGCAGTCAATTGTGCACGGAGAGGCATCAAATCCCTTTTCCTAGACACAGATGGAACCTTCTCTTATGAACGCCTGTCACAGATAGCTGAATATGATTACAAAAAAATCTCACCCCTCATAATCATAATCAGACCAACAACATTTCAGGAACAATCCGAAGCCATAGACCATCTTGAAAAAGTTATAACCCACAAATTTGGAATAATCGTCATTGACACAGTCACATCATTGTATCACGTTGAATTTAACGACAAAGAAGAAGTGTATGTTACGAACCGTGAGTTAAACAGGCAACTGGCAGTTTTAACTGAAATTGCAAAAACTCATAAAATAGCGGTGCTCGTCGTTAGTCAAGTGAGAGGCTTTCTCTCTGGAGACAGCATGGAAATGCGACCTGTGGCAAAACGCGTTATGAATTACTGGTCAGAAGTTGTGCTTAACATGAAACAAACGGGACAAACTCGAGTCATAAAGGTGCTCCGCGAAAAACATCCATCAATAAAAGGAACAGGAAACGTTTACGTCAAGATAGAAAGCTCAGGAATAACCGATTACAGACGCTAGAGTTATTTTCTTAGAAGGATACTAATGGATGAACGAACATGACGGAAATACTGCTTGAAATTGCCTCAGCCATGTGGTTCATTTTTCCAGCTTACTGCGCCAACGCAGCTCCAGTTATTTTCGGCGGAGGACCACAAATGGACTTTGGAAAAAAATTTTTTGACGGCAAGCCAATACTTGGTTCCCACAAGACCTTCAGAGGCTTCTTGGCGGGTCTCATTGTGGGAACGTTAGTAGGTGTAGTTCAAACAATACTTTATGAGCAGGTTCTTTTTGAATATAACCAATTCAGTTACAGCATACTTCTTGGATTCATGCTATCATTAGGGGCACTAATAGGTGACCTGATAGAGTCTTTCGCTAAACGTCGACTAGCCCGTTCTCCTGGTACCTCCCTTCCAGTAGCAGATCAAATTGACTTTATTCTGGGAGCATTCCTACTCTCTATTCCCATTTCGCCGCCTTCTTGGCTAGCAACTCTAACAATTCTTCTGATAACAATCCCTATACATTTGCTAACGAATTTGGGAGCAACTCTTTTGAACATGAAAAATAAAAGAAGAAACCATTGACGCAGTCTTTGGTTGGCATTTAGCAATCGCCTAGAGGACTAGAAACTGAATTTGGATAATAGACCATTCTCTATGAGAATATAGCCAATAACTAGAAGAGCACAGCCAACCAGAAGGGAACGGTATGCTTGACGGGGGTTATAGGCATATTTTGTGCTTTGGTATGCAATTAGAAAGCCTGTGAAGCCCATAGCGCCAAAGATCATGATAAGTATGCTTCCCACAAGAAACTGCTCGGTTAAGGAGGGATAGAAAACAATCAATCGTCCTCCGTAATACCAAGCTTGATCAGGTTGAGTTAGAAGGTCATAAAGTCCTCCTCCAAGCAGGAATATCGAAACAGCGACTATCGCCATACCGACAAGGAATAATGAGGGCTTATAGTTCAGTATTCTCTCGTATAATTTTTGCAAACGAAAAGAAAGAGACGAAACTTGTTTGTTAACCGACTTTCCCATAATTATTACATCCTTGTTCTTCAGTATACTCTGCAGCTTCTTTTGCGGTGTCTAGTGTAAGCATTCTCAACAAGCTCTTTTAAATATTCCTTCAAAATGAGGAAAACGTGATTCACAGGGATACACAAAGGCTCCTATCAAGACTTTCTTCTCCCAGACTTGGAACAGTCAGGATTAAAGCATAGATTCCAAGGTATTCTGCCTTTGAATCGAACAAGAATCTGAGGCCATCCGCAGGCTTTACATCTATTTCCCGTGGGCTTAACGGTTCCCCGTTGAGGAAGAGGAAACGATGTGCTACAGACGCCCTTGAAGTAGTTGCTGCAACCTATAAACCGTTTTCCTGTTTTCCGCGAATAGACTATTGTAAGGTTCCCTGTGTCACAGTTTGGACATTTTCCCACAATTCGCTCCTGCGCCTGCGCTCTCTGAATGGCGCGGGTTAAGACTTCACCAATAGATTCCTCGTTTTCTTTAAAGTGCTCCAACTGGGGCTTCAACTGCTCAACAACTTCATTGAGAACGGTTTTCCGTTTCATCTTATTGTTTCGTATTTGCTCCATTTTATCTTCAAGTTCTCTTGTGAGCTGTGCTGAAGTCAGTATAGGAGCGTATTTGTCAAGAACATCAATTACGTCAAAACCCAGCTTAGTCACCACAATCCTTTCGTCCCTGACGTAGCCACGATTGTATAAAGTGTGAATGATGTCTGCTCTAGTTGCCTTCGTTCCTATTCCAAGCTCATCCATCCTCTTCAGGAGACTGCTCGGATTATATCGAGGCGGGGGACAGGTGAACTTTTCTTCCCGTATGACTCGCCTCAGCCGAACCAAATCGCTCTCTTCAATTTGTGGCAGGAGCACTTCCTCGGATCTAGCATAGGGCAAGTAGTATTCCATCCAACCTTGTTTCAGGATTCTTCGCCCCCTCAAAAAAAAGCTATATCCATTCACATTTAGACTAGCCTTCAGGATTTCCTTTAGCGCATCATCGCCGAAAACAGTCAAAAACCTGCGGACAACTAGGTCCCAAATGCGCTTCTCAGAAGGTCCCAACGGTTTTTCGGGCAGCTTTCCTGTGGGATATATCGCAGGGTGCGCAGAGTCTTCTTTTTTCCCTTCCCGGGGTTTCAACTGCTCCTTTTCTAAAAGCTTTTCCGCCAATTTGGCATATTCGCGTTTCTGTTTAAAGGCATTGAGGATTGTTTTATAGCCAATTAAGGGAGGGAGTTTCTGGCTGCTTGTCCGAGGATAGGAAATCAGGGCGTCAAGATATAGGCGCTGAGCGATTGCCAAGGTGCGTCTGGGGCTGTAACCGAAGAGACTGTAGGCTTCCCGCTGTAATGTCCCTACATCGAAGGGAAAAGGAGGCTTCTGATTAACTCGTCTAACCTCAACAGTTATGACTCTTCCAGCTTCGCCTGCGCAGGCTTCTACAACAGCGTCTGCTTCTGCCCTTGTGTCAATCCGTTTTTTTTCATACTCTGTCTCAACCACCGAATTCAGGATTTCAGCCTCAGCCTTTATCTGCCAGTATGGAGTTGGCACAAAACCATGGATTTCTTTCTCTCTTTCGGCAAGAAACTGGAGGGTAGGTCCCTGCACCCTTCCTGTGCTCAGGGTATAGTATCTGCCGCTCCAGCGACGAGCAGCCAAAGTTAATGCCCGTGAAAGATTTATTCCGTACAACCAATCCACTTCATGACGGGTTCTTCCGGCTTCTATAAGGGGAAAATCGAGGCTTGGAAGAGGCTGCATGTAGGCTTGTTCCAACTCAGCTTTTGTAAGAGTTGAAAATTTCATCCTTTTTGCAGAAGTTTCTTTACCACCGCATGCGTACTTTAGTATAAAATATCCAATGAGGCTCCCTTCAATATCATAATCGCAGGCGGACACAAAGGTGTCAGCGTCATAGGACAATTTCGAGAAGGTTTCTATCCAATATCGAATTCTTTTTGCATCTTTCTCTGCTAGGTGCCGTGGTGTCCATTTGAAGTTGAAGACGGGATAGTTGCTTTTTGTTCCTGTTTCATGAACTATAGTGTATAGGTGTCCGATGGAGGGAACCACAACAAGTTCACGGTCTCTGCTGGCGACAAAGTAGGGAACGCCGTTTTCCTTAAACTGTTTAGGCTTGCCTTGGCTATCAAGTGCCTCTGCTATTCGTTTGGCAGAATGAGGTTTTTCAGTGACTATCAGTGTATAATTGTTCATTGATGCACCATTTAATTCTCTTTCAGGCACTTATAACTCTCTAAATGATTTACCAGCCAGCAACCTATTTGGGGTTCATAGTAATGCATCATATAAGGTGAGAGCGACGTTTCAAGGCATTTCTGAGATTTGTCGTAATGTATAAATAGCCTGCAATGATTGTATTTCGGTCTACATGGACTGAGAGACCTTGCCTCAGAAGGTAATTTGTGAAAAATGCGGTCATGTTCTTTATGAAGGCACAGACTTGAAACCTCCAGATGAGATTATCCAAGCTAACGATGGTAAATGTCCTGGATGTGGCAAAAAAATTGCTTTTGTGCCAACAAAAGTTATGGTTGAAGCTGCCGAGGAAACAGGCAGAAGGCGCTGAAGGCTCCAGTTACAGAAAAGGAAACAGCATAGAAGGCTCTTTTGATTAAAGAAATAACTGTTTTAAGGGCAAATGTTGAAATGTTTTAATAGAAGTGGGAAAAGTGACAGAATGGGTATGTATGAAATGTGGACATAAATGGACCTGTGAAAGCAAAATAGAGCCTAGACAGTGTCCTGTTTGTGGAGAATGTGTTATCTACGTTCCGAAAATCAGCAAAAAGAAGTAAGGCGGGACAAAAAAAATTAATGTTACGCCAGATTTTCCAAATTTGGCTTGTGAAAGCCGATTTGATTTTATTTACTTTTGAGTGAATGTTAAAAGTTAAAATATTTCTTTGTTCAAAGAGAGGGTCATAACAATGGAATACCACAACAAAAATAAAGGGTTTCATTGCTTTGATTGACGAGAGAAGGGTTTGCGGTGAGTATTGGTAAATTGTTTACAAAAGATGGCGCAGTTGAGGCTTTGTCTAGCATTGGAAATCTTCGTTTACGACTAACTCATTCTTCTATGTTGCATGTATCTATGCTTCTAATCATTCTTGTTATAGCCGCCTCAATCAGGTTGCTTCCGATGCAATGGGGTTTCCAGCTTTCAGAATTTGACCCCCACATGCATTACCGTTTAGCTAGCCACATGGTTGACAATGGATTCACATCTTGGACAACATGGATAGACACTATGTCATGGTATCCACAGGGACTTAATGTTGCAAACTCACTATTCCCAGGTCTGGCAGGAACAGCAGTTTTTTTCTACCAGATAGCCAGTGCACTGAATCTTGCCCCAGGTCCAATTTACAGTTCAGAGATTTATCACCCATTAACTGCTGATCCTCTTTTCAATTTCTGTATAATTTTTCCAGTGATTATGGCAACATTGACAGTTTTTGTAATTTACTTGTTGGGAAGAGATATCGGCGGTAAGGAGGTAGGTCTTTTTTCAGCGTTGTTTTTAGCTCTAAGTTCCTCGTATATTAGCCGTACCTCTTTTGGTTTCTTTGACGATGAAACAGTAGGAATATTTGGTCTCCTCTTGTTCATTTTCTTCTTCTTAAGATCTATCGACTCCAAGAGGTCGCCCAGAAGCAGCATTGTCTATGCTGTCGCAGGAGGATTGTCGCTGGGTTATCTCTTTGCGTCATGGGGAGCAGCGCGATATGGTTTGGGAATCACTTTGGTTTTTGTGTTTGCTATGCTATTGCTTAAGCGGTATTCAACGCGTCTATTCATTTCATATACCACAACCTTTGTTGTCTCACTTTTGATAGCAGTCAATATTCCAAGGTTAGGCACCACATTTTTGACTGAACCCACAGTCATGGCAGTGGTTGGAGTTTTCCTTGTGTTATGTATTTTCGAATTCTCTAAGCGTATAACAGTACCTAAAAACAAACTACTGTTCGTTGTTGGCTTCTTAGCAGGTATTGTCATTTTGTTTATTATGCTTTCACAGCTTGGGCTAATCGGCTCATTAGAAGCCAAACTTTGGGCAACTCTGTTCCCAAGTGAACGTATAGGTGATACGCCCATACAACAACTTGTGCAGTCTGTACAAGAACACAAACCTGCCACTTGGGGCTCATTCTACTATGACCTAGGCGTAGGAATCCTCTTCGTTCCTGTTGGCTTGTTTTTTGCTGTGCAGAATCCAACAAACCGCAATGTTTTCCTTGTAGTCTTTGGTCTAACATCCATCTACTTTGCAAGCTCCCTTGTTCGGTTGAATTTGCTTCTGGCTCCAGCACTAAGCATCTTATGGGCATTGGCATTGGTTCAAATGATTAGACCCTTTGTCACCATTCTGCGGGAAGGTCCAACAATCCCAAGACGCAAAATGCGTTTCAGACCTCGTGTGGGTAAAGAATTCAGTGCAGGCTTCATCGTTTTGATGTTCATCCTGCTGACAGCCACATTTGTAATACCAAGTTCTGGCGCTACTCAGCCTAGAGTCATACAGCGAGCATGGTCACCCACAACTATTGCCGCTTCAAGTTTGCCCGTTAGAGCCAACATTCCTGACTGGCTAGATGCTCTCAACTATATCAGAGTTGACCTACCCGACGATGCTGTTGTGCTCAGCTGGTGGGACTACGGTTACTGGATTACAGCTATTGGCAACAAAACAACTCTTGCAGATAATGGTACAGTGAATAGTACTCAGATAAGTTTAATTGGAAAGTTCTTCATGTCAGAGGAAACCAGTGCCATGGAAATCATAGACGACTTCAACAGTCGTGGAGAACTCAAAATAACGCATGTCCTGATATACATAACATTTGCAACTCAAGATGGAACAACAACATATGATGCAGGATATGGCGACGAAGGTAAATGGAGATGGATGGCAAGGATTCCTGGACTTAATGACACTTTGCTCGGTAACTATACGCTGGGAGTTGATTGGGTAAAATCAAGTGACGACGATACTAGCCCAGATGATGATGAATTGATAGTGAACACGTTAGGAAACAGTACAGTGATGTATAAGATGATGCACTATGCAATCGACACACTTACCACTGGAAGTTCCGATATCGTATTAGAAAACTTTGAAGTAGAATACTTCTCGCAGCAGTACGGAAGCCTACAATGGATTCCTTCATCAGACACCGAGTACTTCGTGCCAGCAGTATGCATATACAAGATTCTCTATGACGAGCAGGTATAGAACTCAAGAGATGTAGGTCATTCTTTCTTCTTCTACCCTACGCATCTTTTCCATGTATTTTAGTCGCCGCTTCTCTATATCCTGCATTCTACCCAGTATCTCTTTAGACCGGTTTATCTCTTCATCCAAGCCTTTCAAGTCAACATCAACCGTGATAATTCCCTTCAGAATCTCTAGGATAGACTTCGCCGTCTTCGGGTCAGGGAAATAGCCACGAGTCTCACCTAAAAGACAAAGAGCATCAATCTTCCTGAACTTCGCTAAGCCTAGAAGCAAACCCGCTGTGCCAACGATAGGAGTTCCCGCTTCGCTGGAAATTGCCTTAGCCTTCAGAGCCTTCTCAAAAAGAGCAGGATTAGTGGACACCGCAACCACATTCGGCGTCTCTTCAATCTCGTTTCTGTATCCACCAAGAGTAATGACAGTTTTCACATTCTTCTTCTCAACAAAGTCAAGTATGCTGTTGGCAACCTCAAACTGTCCCTCAATGGTCTGGGCTTGACTATCCCCAGTTAACAAAATAAAGTCATTTTCTCCAGTCTCATTTTTCCAAAAATAGAATTCGCCTCGAAGAAGCCTAGCACTTCCCTTCTTATTGACAAGAACATGATAAGGAAAGTGGGGAGAATACAAAGTTGCCATTTTCTGCGCCTTCAACTGCTTCACAAGGTAAGTGGTAGCTATGCTTCCTACCATTCCTAATCCAGGAAAACCTTCCACCAGAATCGGATTCTTCAACTCAACGTTAACTAATTCTTTAATGACTGTTGATTTCATTACTGGTTAACCTGCCTCATTGCCCGCCTATATTTGGCATATTTGTCTTCAGGAGAAAACTTAGCTGGATGTGGAACATGGAGGTCGCCTCCACAAATTGGACAATGGTCAAGCTTCAAAGTATATTCTGCGCATTTTACACATTTTCTAAGCAGCCAAACCATAATACCACCAGCTTCAACCCTTCGTCAATACATTTCAGGGACTTTTATCAATATTTGTGAGAACATACCTATTTACGTTTCCAACAGGTGTGCGGGCGCCATCAGCTTTATCAAAATTTCCCACTCGCTTCGCCCAATCATAATAGGATTCTAATAGAAGTATATTGTTGAAAACAATATTTTTTCCGAAAATTTGCTGCACTACACCTAAAAGAGTAGGTTATGAAGAGCTTATTTTTCTCTTCTGAAGGAGCCTGTTCCGCCACTCTTTTCGATAGCTTTCAAAGCCGAGTTGGTGGCTGTCTCCAAGATACTTTCGGCGCTTTTGTAGTCTTCAGCCATAACCACAATACGATACTTTGGGGGTGAAACCAGATAAACATCCACGTCTGCGCCTTCGGCTTCTCCAACTTCTTTGGCGTGCTTCAGTGTCTCCTTAATCAGGAGCACACCATCTGGCTTTGGGTTCTGAAGCTTCAAGATTCCCTTCACATTCACCAAGGATATCTGAATCTTTTCCTTCGCAATCGCTTCTAATGTAATGGCAAGTTCCTTGTCGACTCCCAGCTCCAGCAAAACATCTACACCATCTTTTGCGGTCTTCTCCAAGCCATCATGAAGCTCCCCAAAAGCCTTCTCAATCAGCACTCCCGCCCTCTCATAAGCTTCCTCAAAGGAAATATTCATTTTTTCAGCTGCAGTCCGTAAAAGACTCTCTGCTTTCCTGTCTTTTTTCCAGAGCAATAGCTTCTCTTTCTTCTCCCGCTTCGTAACCCTTCGGCGTGAAAGGTCAACTTGTCCCTTGTCTGCTTGAACACGAAGAACCTTGAGAACAACTTTCTGACCTTCGCGGACATAATCTCGGATGTTTCGTACCCATCGAGAAGCAACCTCAGAAACGTGCAGGAGACCTTCCTTGTCGTACTCATCCAACTTAACGTAGGCGCCATAGTCGGTTATTTTCACGACAGTAGCTATTACCAAATCGCCTACTTCGGGCCATTCAGATCTCCTCAAACTCATATAGATATTCCTCCGCCAGCCTAATCTAGGATGGCAGTAACTTCTCCATTTACGACTGTTTTTCCGCCAGAAGGCTCAGCTAAAATTGCCCCACACACATTACAATGAACAATTGTCGTAGCGTGACTAAACACAAATTGCTCGTTTCCACAGTCAGGACACTTTATTCGATAGAATCTGCTTTTAGGTTTAGGTATCACTTTATCCCATTCACTCAAATTCTCTTCACCCCACTCATGTTATAATTAACTTCTTAAGACGAATTCCTTTCTTGTGTCGCATAAAACCGCACTTCTTACACTTCAGCCTCAGCGTCTGCTTCTTGGTCGTTTTCGCAAACTTCCTCTGCCGAGGGAATTTCTGTCCACCATAGCCCTTCTTTTCCCGTAGCTCATGAGCTCTCTCGCCCTTAGCCAAGGCTCTTCTCTTCCCTGCCTTATACAAGGAAACAGCGTGAGCTTGATGAGACTGACACTTGGGGCAGTATGTGTTGATTTCTTTTGGTGCATTCATTGCCATCACAGACTAGTTAGGTATAAAACAGCCCCCTTAATTACTATTTATACATTTCTAGAAAGAATGCTATGCTGTTGGGATAAAAATGACAATTCAAAAGAATGCGTATGTTGACGTTAACCCAGTAATACTAACTATAGACCAGAAAATTGTTTTCGCCAAAAGAATACAGGGTATCGTGGGGGGAGGAAAATGGCACCTGCCAGGAGGAAGAGTACAATACAAAGAAACTTTAGAATCCACCCTCAAGAGGATAGCTTGCACAAAAACCAACCTAAAAATCAAGCTATTCTACCCGTCACTGAAGGAAAGCCTTGTTGGAATCTATGATAACCCAAAAAGAGACCCCAGAGAACACGTCATAAGTATCGCTTTCTTGTGCAAGATTACAGAAGGAAAAACAAAACCAGGAACCAAAGTTGAAGCAGTCAACAGCTTCTCTGAGGCAGAAACAAAAAATCTGGAGATCGCCTTTGACCACCGAAAGACGATTGAAGACGCCTTCTCCATCCTAAAGAAAAACAGCTCTACTACGAAAGATGAGCCTTTAAATGCTACACAGATTTAACGGAATCTAAGGTGCTAGATGTCGTCTGCTAGATATTTCAGATCCAAATCTCTTAGCTTGTAGCCTGCTCCTATGCTGATCAGAAACGATTCGAAACTGTCCAAATAATTCCCCCATTCCATGGCAAAGGAGCACATGAAATCAGCAATTGCGGAATATGTCTTGTGGAAGGAAATCAGAACCAAGTCTTTTCCAAGACCTTCGCCGTTGGCACCAAAGATAACATTAGGATGTTTGGTTAACCATGCCTTGGATTTTTTGATTATTTCGTCAGCTACGTCAGTTCCTGGGTAAGCTTTCATTTTGGAGAAGGAAAAAGCCATTATTTGGTATCCAAGCTTTTCAAAGTCTGGAATGATGGTGTATGTTTTGATGTAGTCTTTTTCGATTCTAGCTCTAGTTCTGGAAACGGTGGGCTGTGAGACATCCCTAAAATTCCCGCTAATTCTCTGTCGCTTTTCTTGGAATTTTTTAGCATTTCACTTACTAATCTAAGTAGTTTTTAGGCTTTCATACTATACTACTTTATATAAAGTCCTTTAAAATTTCGATGCATATTTTGCCCTTTCTTTTATAAAGTGATGATTTATCGTTGTGCATTTAGATAGATTTTTGCCGTTTTTGTAGCTCAACTCCATACAAATACAGAAAAAACAAACACCCAGTATAATCCCTAGGGAATTAAAAAAAATTGGCGAACCTACGTTCTGCCAGTTACTTTGAATCTACTTCCACGGCTACTCCCTGCTTAATGAAGATTCGAGCATTCTCATGAGGCAAAGCTGCTATGTCCTCTGGTGCAAAGGGACCATACATTTTAAGGTCAGACCCAATTAAGGCAGGGATTTCCTGAATAAAACGTAGAACAGTCACCGCTTGTTTTTCACCTTTCTCAACCTTTGATAATTGACCGCGAAGAATACCCTTGGAGAAGACCTGGTAAGCTTCAGGCAACGGCAAAATGTCTCCATACAACTTTTTTTCCTCATCAGTCAAGACATCTCTGACAACATTTTCTCTAACCAAAACATTTTTCAAAAATTTTTCATACCTGCATTGAAGAAGTTCGGAAACCATGACCATGGCATGCTGCAGTTCATTATCTAGCAGCTTGGCTTTTGCGGTTTTTTTGTCTAACATCCGATTTTCTTCATTCATTTTTTTGATGTAAGCCGCAACTTTGGCGTAGAAGTTCTTTGGTAGCCGCTGAATATCCAGAGTTTCTTTTTCAGTTTTCCACAATTCATACAGTTCATCATACATGCTTACTGCACGACCTTTGCCACACCCTTGCACAGCAACATCATCGCTGCTGCAGTGGGAAGTTCAATTTTCTGCCTCTTAAAGGGACCAAATGTTTCATCCTCCATCCGGAATTGAGGAGCTTCTGAAACATGAACATTAACCTCTCCACTCTTAAAGGCTACTGCAGTCTTAAGAGGATCAAAATCTTCGATACCTGTGATTGGCAATTCAACTTTTTTTAAGCCCGTTTTTCCATGCAATGAGTTGGACAATCTTATCAGGCGATTGATGTCAGGGGTAACTACAGTATCGATTTTCACAGACTGCTTTTCCACTCCGTATTGAGCAATCGTTTTCCAAGTTTCTGGGCTTATGCCTTTCACGACACCCCAAGGACCTTTCGTATCCCAGCTTTCCATGATTTCGTCGCTGTAAGCCAGTAATGGTTTAATCTGTTGAGGCTTTAAACCTGTTTTCATCAAATCTTCTTCAGAAGCAGCTGAAAGAAAATCATAAGTTCCTTTAGCAACTCGTCCCCTCCAGCCTCGGTCATTCAGGTCAGGACCGGCAAGCATCCTATCTAATGACAAACTTCTTCCCAAACCATGAAATTCAGCTTCTAACCCTATTCCCATGACATAGTCGACAATCTCTTTGCGAGCCAACGAATCCAGTTCCCAAACCAATTCACTTTCCACATGAACATGATAACCCCTGTGCCCCGAAAACGCAACAGTCAACACTTTAGAGGAAAAACCGAAATCCTCCATCAAGACATCCACAAGTTTAATCAGTTCAGCCTTGGCAGCAGCTAAACAAGTTTCGCAAGGCCAACTCTTCTCCTTAAACTTTGTTCCCCCACAACTAGAGCATTTTTGGGGATGTTGGCCCTTGCCAGAAGCGCCGCACCCAGTGCAGACCCAGAAGTCATGAACCGTCGGGCATGGGGTCGGAAAGTGGTCTGCGTCAATATCAAAAACTAGGTCAGCACCCAGCCATCCTTTATTTCTCATATCTTCTTCAGGGCGTTCATAGTATGCGCTTGAGTAGTAGACATCTGAGGGCACAACATTGAATAGTGCAGCTCTGAGGCGTTCAGCGTCAAGGAAGCTTTGGTGCCTGAGCATAACCTTTTTTTCGAGGAGAAGAAAACCGAATTCTCGCCTTTTGAGAGATGAGGGGGGCATGATAGACAAGGAGTTCTCTTTGTAATAGTCAGCGAATCTCTCTTGGATGAAAGATTGGGACAAAGAGGACATGAAATATTCCGCCAATATTTGTTATGCTGTTTGGATATAATAGAGCAGAAACAAATTTAAAACGATTAGCGTCAATCTTAAGCCAAAGGGGCTCGATAGCAAATTTTCTGGCTTCAATATAACGGATTTCGAATGGTTTTATATGAAACAGGCAAGCTAGTACTTTTGAGGAAATATGAGAAAAGAAAAAAGTGAACGTACCCGCGAAGAAGAGGAAGAAAAAACTGAAACCGAGACCACCGACATTTATGATGATAAACATCTAGAAGAGATGCTAGAGAACGACGAGATAACTGAAGCAGAATATAGTTTCATGCAGGGAAGAGAAAAAAATTGAAAAGAAAAAGAAGCTTGGCCTCGAAAGAAAAGAACATGAAGAAACAGCATCAGTAGAACTAGCACAAGAAGAATATGAAGAAGACTAAATCACCCAGTTAAAGGCTAGAAACAGGCTAACCAAACATTACTTTTCCTCATTTGGCGACTCTTCAGGCAACTTCTCGAGTTTTCGTTTATAGCAAACCAGCGGATTAACCGCTCCATTACATTCAGGTTCTGGCGAAATGCAGATGCCGTGAGTGCGTAATGTGGAACAGTTTGGGGGAGTGTATTTTGTTCCTGAGCCCCTAGTTCCGCCTATATGTTCCACTTGATAGCGCGTCATTCGCTCGTTGAAGTCAGAAACGGAGCGGAAAAACTTGAAAACATCCTCTTCACTCATTCCAATGTTTAGCATGAAGGAAGTCAAAGCGAATCTGCCAATGTGAGAAGCAGGACGACCAGCCGAAACCCGTTCATAAACTCCCTTAATACATGTAGGAAAAGCTTCCATCACCACACGATCAGGCATCTCTTCCCGCTTAATCTGTTCCTGTTTCTCTGCAGCCAACTGCCTCAACCGCATTACCCGAGCCATAATGCTGGGAGGAAGATACTTGATTTTCGTGTCAAGCCTACTCTCAACATATTTGCGTACTTCCTCTTCCAGCAAACGGCTTGCTTTTTGTTTTGTAAGGTAAACTTTTCCATCAACCATCTTCTGGTTCACAAGCTTCCAACGCTTATCGTGAAAGCCCGTTGCAGTCTTCAAGAAAACCGGAAAACTGACAGCAAAGACATAAGGTTCTAAACCGAAGTCTTCAACGTTCCAGTCAAAGTTGTTGGCGACATGCAGCAACGTTTCTTTCTCTTCACCTTTTAGTAAGGCAGAAGCACGTTTTGCTTCGGCTAATGCAAATCTGCTTTTGATGAAAGAGTCTTCAGTTCCAACAGTCAACATTACTGCTAGGGGGAAAGAGAAAGTTTCAATTTCCTTCTCGCCGTCACTCATTTCATTTGCTGGCTTAATTTTTGCATATGAAGATACATCTCGCAATGCGTTTTCAACACGTTTCTCAGCTCGGTCAAGGAATGGACGATAAAATTCACTATCTTGTTCTAATTCGTTAAATTCTATTCCTATGCCTCTTACGTGCTCAGCAGCCTCTTTCATGAAAGGATATTTTGCTCGGTCGTAAGCAGTGAGTACCTGCTTAACCTCCACTATACTTTTATTCAACTTCTATTCTTGGAGCCAAGAAGAACTTCAGTTGTCCATCTTTGTCTTGCTGGAAATCCAACTTAATTGGCATATCTGTTGAAAACTCTATAACAACGATTTCTGAGGTGGGCACAGCCGCCTTAACTATCTCTGACAGATAACTTAAGCTGAAAGTGGCCTTAGAAGCCTCCTTCGCTGTCATCTCCAAGAGCACATCGTCTCCTGCCTTAAACTCGATTCTTGCCCCCATAATGTCGCCTGAAGCATTCATAATCATCTTCTCTTGGTCTGCCTCGATTCGAACATGATCACTTACTAGAGACGCATCCTCTATAGCCTCCCGTAATCCCTGCGTCGTTGTCTTCGCCTTCACATTAAAGTTGACTTTAGGAGTTGGAACCTCCTCATCCATAGCCTCCAAAGTAGGCATATTGAAGGTTCGAGAATAGTTTCCTCTAATCGAAATCTTCAGTTTGCCACTCTTTTCATCCAGAGACAATTCAACAGACTCGTCTTTTCCTGTTCTCCTAAGCAGTTTCAACATTTCACTTATGTTGATGCACATCTTCATAGTTTCACTGCAGGAATACTCGTCGAACACTGTTTTTGGCCACTCAAAATCGACCATGGCTACCCGTGAGGGGTCCATGGCACGAAGTGTTATTCCTTCTGGAGTGAGATCAAAGGTTGCTTCGTCCACGAGTATCGAAATGGCGCCCATCATGTCTTTCAAAACTTTTGCGTCAGCCATTTTTGCCTTGAACATTATCAAATCTCCGTTAGCAGTATGTTTAAGCTACCTCAGATTTAAGCTGTTTGATTACTTATTGAACCAGCATACGGAAAGGATGCTTTTGCTAATTTGGTGTTTTTAGCTGTATTCGCGGAAGGTGTAGTTACATTTTGTGCATCTGAAAAACTGTGTCGATGACTCGTCCGTGCCTCTTGTTTGGACTTGCCAGGCGTAGGCTGTGTTGTTGCCACATTTCGGGCATTCTATCCTGACTGTGGGTAAAGTGCGCAGTTTCTGTTCCTCTTTTCCAATAATGGCTATGGATTCTTGGGGGGAACGTTCTATGGTTTTGTGGTTAACAGGCGGTTTGTCATCAATCTGCTTCTTATAGCTGCATTTTGGGCATGAAAGATAAAAATCAGCCTTTTTTCCTTTTTTCTTGCTAGTTATAACCAGACGCATACCACATTTCGGACAGAATTCCATATCATTCACCACAATTTCTGCGCAAATTCCGTTGCGATTTACTCTTTTAAATGTTTTCACTTGAACGGCTTAATCCTGAAGCTATGATATGTGCTACCCGCAAAGCCTCAGGGATTAGACTACGTGTAGATGTTACCCTCATAACCTTTTCGGCATCCTCCCACAGAATGCCTGCTGTGTGAATGTAAATAGGGTTTTCTCCCTCTTTGGTCTCAACCGTGAATAGTTCCCCAGCATTCTCCATGGCTTGCCATCTGACTTCAAAATATGGTAGGTTCTTAAGAGCGTTTTTTATTTTCTCTAAATCAGGTTTTTCTCGCACCACCGAAATTACGGGCAAGTTCAGTCTGCTTGAGAGTTCACTGATGTCCACCACGTTGAAGCCAGCAAAAGTGACGCCGTCTAGGACGATGACCCGAATTTCCCCACATAAAGAAGATTCCTTGATCATTGTGGCCATTTTTTCTGTAGCGTCCAATCCGTCAAGGGTTATCTTTGTTTTCATTACGCCTTCAAACCATTGACCTCCCCGATAGACGACTCCCACAACATCCACTGTTCCTTTAGTGCGGGGAACAAAACCTCCATCATCAATACCCAGCACTCGAATCTCAGATTTTATGGAACGAAATCTTTTGGGAGACAAAACCATTCGTCTTCCAATCAGGTCACTTAGCCTTTAAATCTTATTCACCCCTTAATAGGTCAAAGCTATACAAAATGTTAGAGGGAAGCAGCATGTTTACATTCATACCACAACACAAAAGCCTCAGCGGAGTTCTCATGGACCAGAAGCTCGCCAAACTGGGAGATGCATACGTAAATTTTCTCTATTCCATGGCGCTATCCAAGAAGAAAGGAGAGCCTGCTGGAACAAAAGTTCAAGGTCGTTTGCTTGCTGATGCCTTCAAAAAGGCTGGATTAAGAGAATTTTTGCCATCAAGAATTGACTGCCATAAACAGGCGGACGCCGCCGAGGCCTTGATTGTATACCCATGGTTAAGGGGCTCAATGACGATGAAGGAGGCACTAGAAATCTTGGAGCAAAACGAAGACACTATTGAAGCATTCAGTGTCCTTCTCTTAGCTGCAAAGAGCAAAACTGAACTGTGAAACAGCCAAAAGATTGCTTATTGCTCTTTATACGCTTTAGATGCTTTCTTGAAGGATTTGTCAAAGTCTTTGTTGAGGGCTTGAACTTTTTTCACCGCTTCTTTTAGTATATCTTCTGGATTCTGTTTATCCTTTGTTTGAACATACAGTATCCCGCGGTCAAACAGGGGATGCGGCACGTCGTAACCAGCCATTGCAATGTTGTCATCTTCCAAAAGAGCTTTCTGTAGAAGATTCAGAAGTGAATGCCCCTCTCCTTCTATTTCAAGCTTCAGTTCATTATCTGTCCGTCTCAAAACCTTAATTTTCATTTCCTTCTCCCTCACGAGTTTTATCTTTTCCATAATCAGGAGCCATTTTCCGTCTCTCAAAGTTTCCGCAGTTAGGGCAGTTCATTCCACGATTTGCCGGTTCCAACAGGTTTCCACACATTGAACATAGGGCTTGTAGTACTCCTAAATCTTTGTCCACTGTCGACAGAAAGATGGACCTGTTTGCGGTACTGATAACTTTAGCCCTAACGATATCACCTGATTTGCAGACATCATACATGTTGTCTACATATCCGTGACTGACGCCCGAAATGTGTAAGGCGCCTTTGAAAGCTCCGGAAAGATTTTTGTCCCCAATCTTGAAAATGTGCAAGATAGCATTCTTGTTTCTCACATCTGTAGCCATTCCAGTGACTACGCTTCCAACCTGCGGAACAGTTGCTGCCTCAACAATGGGATAAACTGAGACTTGCCTGTTTAGCATGTCCAATAGAGTGCGTCCAGTTACTTGTGCATGAATAATTCCATCCTCCACGTAGGTTCCGGGTCCAGATGTAAACTCTTCTATAACGCCTAAACGGTCTCCAGGAATAACGAAGAGACCACTCTTTCTTTCAGATTCTGTCATAAACTTTCCCTTCTATTCTATACAAATCAACTTGAATAATCTTTTTTTTCTTTGTGTGAAATTTGAACATCCTCGGAATTTCCATTTCCAGAGGAAATATGGTAGATATTTTTCCCCCGTGCTCCTCAATAAACCTTTTGATAAATTTACGGTTGCTTTCTCCTGCTTTGTGAAAAGAGTAAATGATACTACCCAACTCTAAGGATTTGTTGATGAACCGTCTATCCGCTCTTTTTCGTTGAACCCCAAAGGGAGGATTCTGCAGGACAGTATCAAAAGCACCGTTGATAACATTAATGTCTGCTGTAATCCAATGCATTTTTTCTTTCACACCGATTTTCTCTGCATTTTTTTGTGCCACACTCACCGAAACCCCCTCCAGATCGACGCCGACAACCTCTTTTGCTCCTAATAGAGCGGCACCTATGGCTAATCTTCCCGTGCCGCAGCCTAGCTCGATAACAGTCTTGTCGATGATATCGTCGTTAACGTATGCTGCGAGGTATAGGGTTTCTGCTGCAACGTTTGAGGGCGTGGTGTATTGTTCAAGGTAAGCTTTGGGCGTTGGATGTGGTTCAATCTGTGATAGTATCCGCTCTAGGTCGCGTTTCCGAACCAGCCTCTTCTGAGCATTTCCTCCCATGTCATTTCTCCTAGCAATACAAGTGCTTCATTAAGATACAAAAGAGGTTTACTATAATTGGGTGCATCATCTAAGGAAAGGCGAGGGCAAGCAGTGTTTACAAAGGCATCTAAACTGGGAAACTGCATGAGGGCATTTGGTGTAACCTCTCTAAGGGCAAGCAATGTAGCCTTCCGCCTATTTCTTTCGAGTTTTTCCTTAATTTCCAGTGCATCCCTCAGGTGCATCTGCCCAGTTTTTAAGCTAATCAAGATACCAAAGTTCTTTGCCTCTTTTGCTTCCGATATGTTGCCCCAACGTTGCATTATTACTCTTCGGGCGTCATCGTTGATAGGAGACGCCAATTCTTCGTAAGGGTCAGCAATTATCGTGGGTTTTCCCGTAGTTAAAGCTACACCAATGGCATGAAATCTACCGCCGCCAACGAAAAGAAACGCCTCAACATCTTCTGAAACAGCTTGGGCATTACCAAAATCGCATCCAGTCACCTGCCCCGGATGCTTAGTGGAATCAGCGTTTCCCACAAACACGGTTTTTCCTGCTGCCTTAAGAATTTTTTTTGCTTCATCGAATTTATGGATATGCTGAATTGTTGTCACCAAACCAATTTTGTTCCAAGATTCAAGAAAAGGCAAAGCTTTTGCCAGGGCTTCTTTGATGTTAATTTTTGCCTTTGCCTCAACATATACGACGGGCAGCTCATTGTTTAGGGTCATGGGGGTGTGCCCGTAATGAACTATTAGGTCAGCATCCAACAGTTTTGCTTCAGAAATTGGCAGATCACAGGCGCCATAACATGGATCAGATGAGACGATTGGCAGTGCTCCAGCTTCCTCAACAATAGAGGCAAGGTGTGGAGCAGCAGGTTTTAGTCCTTCTGGAAGCTGCAAGAACACGATTTTAGGCTTTCGCTTCTTAATTTCTTCTTTCAGTCGCGTCTCTTCAAGATTGAAGTGCATCATTTTTCATCTACGGCATTGCATCAGATGCAACCCAAAGTTGCCTTTCGTACCACACCACAAAAGGGGCAATCATGTCTTTTTAATCTTCAAGCTGCTTACGTAAATTTTTTAATAAGATAATTGGCGTTGGCTTCTATTATTCCCAGTTCTTGTGCTATTTTGGCAACATCTTTATTGTTTTTCTTGATAATTTCGATCAGTTCTGTCTCTATCTCTTTTACTGACAGCAAGGTTTCAACAACTTTGTCGGGGTTGACACCAATTGAATCTAGATGCATCGTCAAGAATTTCAGGAAATTTCGTCCCAAGTCACTTGGAGCTTGACCGCAGATTCCCACAGTTCTTGTCGGAGTCATGGAATGTGCTCCTTCACATAGAATTTCTATGGATTTGATGACGGCAGGGTTGGATTCATCAAATTCCCAAGCGATTTTTTCGCTGTCACGGTCAATGCCGAGGGTTAGTTGGGTGAGGTCGTTGCTTCCTATACTGAAGCCGTCGCAGTATTGAGAGAATATTTTGGGAATAATGCAGATGCTTGGAACTTCAGCCATGAAGATGATGTCAGGTATCTTTAAGCCCTTTTTATTGAAGGCGTTTTTGATTAGTTTGGTTACTTTTTCTGCTTCAATAGTCGTTCTTATGAAGGGAATCATCGGGATTGCGTTTGTTAAACCTAGTTTGTGTACATCTGTGAAGGCCTCAAGTTCAAGCGTGTATGCCTCGCGGAAGAAATCATCAATATATCTTGAGGCTCCTCTGAATCCGATCATAGGATTATTTTCTTGGAATTCAAGTTCGACCTTATTAACTTCGATAGCTGTTGACTCACAGAGAGGACATTTCTTATGAGGACCTAGAGATATGCTTGTACCACACTTACACTTGATTTCGTAATATATAGCCCCGGGAAGAGATGCATACTCGTTAGTTTTGAAATCTGAAAAACGGACAATAATCTTGCGAGGTTTGAAGGCTCCAGCGATTATTGCTATACCAGTCTTCAGCCTTTTTATATACTCTTGAGTTAAAGAGGTGATGAAAGGGTATTTTTGTTTAACATCATCAGCCCAGCGTTCAGGACCAAGCTGGTCAGCTCTCAAAGCAAACACAGGATGCAATTCTGCATTTGACACAATGAATTCGATGCGGACAAGAGAACTACCTTTAGAGGGTAGTTGACTAATGTGCAAGGCTTCATCAGGGCTGCCAATGTTCACCAAGACTTTTGTCACTGTGTCAGGAATTTCCTTCAATTCAATCTCTTGTATCTCGAAGGGTATCTCACCTGCGTAAATATTCGCTTCACCAGTCGAACAGTCAAGGGTAATTTTTTCTCCATCTTCTAAGCTGAGGATGCCAATAGCACCAACAGCACATGGAATTCCCCTTTCTCTGGAGACGATGGCAGCGTGGGATGTCCGGTTACCTCTTTCACAGATTAGGGCAGAAACTTTTTCGAGGCTCATGACAACTTCCCAGTCAGGAGTCGTCATCGAAGTGACAAGCATCGGTTTTATGCCCTTTTTGTTGAATTCCACAATCTCTTTCATTGCCTCTTCAGGAGTTTCTGCTTTAGAGACGGCCCCCGAAGCAATTTTTGTGCCAACAGGGATACCAACGAAAAGTGGAGCCTCTTTTGGCTTCTTTGTGAGCTTGAACAAAGTCAATACTGTTCTGGTGGCGTGAACAGTTTCTGGTCTAGCCTGCGTTATGAAGACTTTACCATTTTCGACGGCGTATTCTACATCCATTGGCTTTCCATAGCTTTTTTCGATGGATGTAACATACTTGGCAACCTGATACGCTTCATCCAAGGTTATAACTCGAGGGTCACGTAAACCAACAGGAATATCACGATTTGACTTGGTTTTCTCGTCATAAACCATCATTTCCTTTTGAGGGCTTTTAGTTGGAAGGGTTCCGAGAAGTTGGACTTTAGGTTCTTTAACAAAACCAGTCCAAGATGCACTTTCTTTTCCTTGAACTATCATTTCTCCTAATCCATAAACTGCCTGAATTACGCCTACATTACGGTTGCCAGTGTTTGGATCTATCGAGAAAGCCACACCAGATTTCTCTGAGTCAATCATGGTCTGGATAACAACAGAGATTAAACCTTGTTCAAGCAGATCAACCTCTGAGAGGTCTAGAATCTTCTTCTTACGCAAATCTTGCCTGTAGTCAATAACTCGCCAGCCAAAGGCTGAGGCAATACACTTTAAAACGTATTTGATAACGCTAGAAGATTCCAGTTTGACGTTAAGGTAGGTTTCGAATTGTCCAGCAAAAGCGGCGGTAGCCATGTCTTCGGTAATACCAGAACTTCTGACTGCAACTCTGTTACGTCCAACACGTTCCTTCATTATTTCGATTTTTTTCTCTAGCAACTCGATGAGTTCTGGATGTGTCGTTATGTTCTCAATCATATCCCTTATTTTTTTTGCAAGTTTCTTGGCTTCAGCTTCATCATCTTTAGCTAGTACAACATCCAATTCTGTTACTAAGTCTACAATTTCAGGATCGTTGAGCAATATCTTGGCGAATTCGGTGGTAACCATCACAGCATACGGAACGTTACCCTTTCCAAGGATATGGAACAGTTTAGCTAAGTTAGCTCCTTTTCCACCAGTATATCTTCCATCGGCAGCAATTTCTTCCTCAATATTAACGATCAAATTTTCAGAAACCACATTCATACCCCATACTGATTACTGATTTCCTGAACATAAAATAATGGAAGGAGTTTCTCTTTCTTGCAAGTCCTGCCCTCATGGGTAGACCCCTGCAATCTACTCCCTCAGCTAATCCCCGAGTTTTTCGATAACCACACGGCAAGGTGTGGGTAATTTGGCGCTTCCACGTTTCAGTGCCGTTGCGGCAGCCTCAAGACCATCTTCATTTACGTCGGCAATTATAAGGGATTGTCCTGGTTTCACTCTAGCTGCGAGCCCTATGGCTTTGCCAAAAGAGTTACGCATTCCGTCTTGAAGGCGATCCGCGTGGGCTCCAAAAATCATTTTGTTTTCTCTCAGCACAACATGTGGGAATGGTAAAATTTTCAAATGGTAACTGTTTCCCAGTTTTTCATTAAGAACCCTGTTGGATGCTATACGTGCAGCTTCCAAAGCGTTATGACGAATTTGAACTGCTCTCTCGGCGATCAATCGGGCTTGATACTTGTAGTTGCCTGATGTATCGCCCATAGTAAATTTCACTATTTTTGATGAGGGAGAGCCTCGGATGTACTTTTTCCGTGTATAGGCTTGGCCCTTTACTTCCCGATAGTTACGAGCCTTCATTGTCTATTTCTCACCTGCTCTGCCATCATAGTTGAGCAGATATTATAAAAACTATTCTATATTTGGCTTAACAATCTGTAAAAAATAGGAACAGAAGATATTTGTTACAGGGGTTCTATGTTTAGTGAATGCAAGTTAGGGGGAGTTGAAGGTGAAAACAGTATTACATTTTTGGGATAAAAATCTGTCTAAAATTTACGGAAAAGTTCATCCGCTAAAATCCCAAAATCTTCTGGCGATAGTTCCCTCACCCTTTTTGTGCTATAAATTGTGGAGTCAGCCAATTCCACTGCCTTTTTTCCAGTTAATCCATGCTGCTGGTGCAGGAAAGAAATCAAACCGTTTCTTACTTTCCTGTTTCGTTGAGTGAAAAGCGTTTTTACAATCCCAAAAAAGGTTTCTTCGTCATCCACAGGGAAAGGGGGTGCTCTAGGCTTCAGTCGTACCATCATGGAGTCCACATCAGGCGGGGGATAAAACATTGTTCGGGGAACAATATCCAGAAGCTCCACCTCAGCCCTGTAGTAGATATTAACTGTTAGCCTCCCGTAATCTTTGGTTCCCACCGAAGCCGCCAACCTTTCTGCAAACTCCTTCTGGAGAATTAGAACTGCCTGTTCAAATTGCTGTTCTAGAAGACGAAAAAGAAGGGGAGACGAAATGGAGTAGGGAGGAGCAGAAACAACCTTGCTGAAAGAAGGAAAAGAAACTTTTAGGATGTCACATTCTATCAATTCTATATTCTTTAAGCTTTGAAGTTGTGTTCTCAAAAAGCGTACAAGCTGAGGGTCAATTTCAACCGCAATGACTTTTTTGCATTTGCTAGAGAGAAATTGTGTCAGAAAGCCAAATCCTGGTCCAACCTCTAACACAACATCATCTTCAGTTAAGGAGGCGTGGGACACAAACCGCTGTAGCATACCTGAGTTAACTGCAAAATTTTGCCCTAAACGTTTCTTTGGAGAAATATCGTAAAGGCGAAGAAGATCTTTCGCCCTTTTAAGAAGATTAACGTTTTCCACTAGGGCGCTCTCGTAAACAATCTATATTTGCTTTCGCCAGCTAGTTCCTCCAAAATTCTTCTTGTAATTAGCTTGGAGGGGGTAGGCATGTTGGCGCGGTTCTGTAAATCTTCGAGGTTCTGGAAAGGTTTTCTGTCTCTTTCATCAATGATTTGCCACATGTATTTCTTTCCGATTCCTGGAATCAATTCTAGGGCGTGCATTCTGGGTGTTATTGCTTGTGCTGTGTTGAAGAAATTGATGAACCAGGGTTCTCTGTTAATTACTATTTTTTCCACTGTTCCAGAGAGTTCCATCTTGGAATTAGATGTTAAGTCTTCATAGTTTATTCTTCCGATGATGTAAGTTATTTTTCTTCGAGAATCTTTTCCAACGTAGACTCTGTCAGAGGTTTTAAGAACAACACCGTCTCTAGCTATTGCTTCAAGAAAAGTGAAATATTCTTCGCCAACTACCTGAATTAGTGCCCCGGCTCTGTATCCTGGTCGTGTTCCTGGTCTTCCGTGAGGAAGATAATCCAAAACATAAGCATACTCTTCGTATCTCTTATCGCTTCTTTCCACTCGTTCATACCCCAGAAATGGTACAATTAGGTCAGATATTATATAATGAGAAAAGTCCTTATTCCTTTTTTCTATACTTGTTCAAAAAAGAGAGTATTGTTTCTAGTTTAGAGGTTTCGATTATCTTGCGACCGCCCGCCAAAAACACCCTGATTTCTTGGATGCTCTCAGGCATAGCATTTACCATCTGCACAGCTTCCTCTTCGTCCACTTCGAATGTTTCCACGAATTCCTTTATTATAAGGTCCACTTTGTCGGAATCAACTTTGGTGAATTTTGTTGTGTAATCAAGGGATCTTCTCTGGAACTGGTCCAGCTGTTCTTCACCTATAGCTTCTAAGGCTTCTTTTACTTGTGGAACAGTGACGATGCGTTCCTTCAAAGCCTTTCGTGCCATGGTTTTAGACCTCCTTATGCGGGGTAATGTGCTCTGGGCGAACGATAATTTCCTTGGTTGCTTTACCTTGGGTCACATTAACGATGTAACTTCTCCCTCGCTTGTCCGCGATAACCCCGATTTTGCCATGGAACCTTCGATGAGGCATTCCTTTGTGAACACTAGGGTCTAGTTTAATCACAACCTTTTCTTTAGGTTCATATTCACGCAATACTTTACTTAGCCCCGTCTTTCCCCGTTCTCGGGGTTTCCTCTTTAGGAGGTAACGGGTTCTTCTACGGAAACCTTTCGCTTTTCTTCCCAACTATGATTCCTCCATGATAACCTTCAAAACGTCTAACTCGAGAGGTTTAGATTCTACGTTGAGGATAGAAGCTACACTAGGGATTGTTCGCCCTTCATCCCCGTTTACCAATTCTTTAATATAAAGTCCTCCTTGACAACGTATTTTCATCTCTGCGCGGTTAGGCGCCAACCTCTTAAGATGTGCCTCATATATGTACTTTTCCCGAATTAGGTCCGCTCTTCGATGCAAAACACGTAAAGGTGTTTGTTGTCGAATGCTAGCTTTGGTCAAAGTTTTTGCTACAGCATCTAACTCTTCATTAGAAACATTGCGTTCAAAGTCGATGAATACTTTGTATATCTTCTGAGCGCCCTCAGCCCTCTTTAATTGCCTAACATCATCTTTTGTGGCGGCACAAAGAATTGAAATCTCGACTTTTTCTTGAGCATCCTTGTTAACAAGTTCTGTGAGATTCTTGAGGTCTAGGAATCGTTTTCGTGGTTTTTTGATTTCTATAACAAAAGGTCTGCCTGTTCCCAGCATTCGAGCGTCCACGTCTTCTCGTCCAGCAGCATGAAAGGATACATTTTCTCCACCAGTTTTCTTCAGAATGGGTCCTGCAATAATTTCCTCAACAGACTCGGAATACTGTTTTCCTGTGTTATCGCATTTTGGGCATCCTCTACCTCCGCAGCTTCTGCATAGCCACATGGATTGAGGAATGCCGCGAAGAAGTTTCTTGTATGTTCCGCGGACATATAGGGGGTTAGATTGAAGAATTACTTCGCCAGTGAAGGGTCTGACCAGTACAACAACATCTGGTTTTTTGTATTCAGCTGGCTTTTCTGTTGCTTTGACGATTTTTTTTCCGATGTCGCGGCTGAATTCGTTTCGCATGCTCTCTCCGTAGGCGACCTCGAAGCGCGCTTTGAATTCGTCTTCCCTTTCCTCAACTATTGTTGGCAGCTCTATTCCAACGAGGAAGGTAGCATACTCGTAGTTTTCAAGGACTTTTAGAGCGTTTTCTACCAGCGTATCCACGTTCTTAAATAGACCTTGGCACAGGTAACATTCCTTCTTTTTTCTGGCTCTTTTTCTCATATTCTTGAGGATTTCAGCAGCCATATCGAATGAGCCGTTTACTGCAAGGAGTCGGAGATTTGAAAAGCCTGCTTTTTTGCCAGAAAGTGCCAACTGGTGATTCTTCATTGTTAAAAGAAGCTTCAGGGTTTTTCCCCGTTGCTGGTCATCCAGTCCATAGCCGAGGAGAGCGAACTGACGTCCTAAACAGTGGTCACAGAGAGGATGCGCTTCAAGCATTTCATGCGTTTTTTCAAGTATTTCCATTAAATTCTCCTCGGTTTATTTTGTGGTAAATTGTCTATCAGCTTCCAATTTGTTATTTTAGGTTCTGGGAAGACCTTTTCCGAAAAAGGGAAGCTTCTTTCTTCTAAAGCTTTTCATCATTTTTCTCGTTTGGTTATATTGTTTTATCAGGTCTTTTACGTCCTTCTCTGTGGTGCCGGACCCTCGAGCAACTCGGCGGATTCTAGATGATGAAAGAATCTTAGGTTTCTCTCTTTCCTTTGGTGTCATAGATTGAATTATTACCCGAAATTTCTTGAGGGCGTCTTCAGCCAAGTTCATCTGCTCATCTGGGATGTTGTAACCCATGCCTGGAATCATCTTCAAGATACCGCTTAAGGGACCCATTTTCTTCATAGATTCGAACTGTTCATACATGTCCGTAAGGGTGAATTTTCCACTCAGAAAGGCGCGAGCTTTTTTCTCAGGCACTTTGACTTCTGCATCGCGCACTTTGTCAACTAAGCTCTGAAGATCTCCCATTCCCAGTAGTCTGCCTACGAATCTGGAAGGAATAAAGGGTTCAATGTCCTCAAGTTTTTCTCCTGAACTGATGAATTTTATGGGCGATCCGATGGCAGCCACAGCAGAAAGGGCGCCGCCTCCCCTAGCAGAGCCATCAAGCTTCGACACGAGAATTGAGCCTATGGGTGTGGCTTCGTGGAGTGCTCTTGCCTGCACAGCTGCCTGTTGACCAATTGTTCCGTCGATGACCAGAATTGCTTCGTCTGGTTTGATTACTTGTTCTAGACGCTTCATTTCATCGATTAAGCCTTTTTCTTCTTTGTGGCGACCAGCAGTGTCAACGATGACAAGCTCATAGTCTTTGAATTGTTTCAAGCCTCTCATGGCAATTTTTTCGGACTTCTTTTCTTTTGGTTCTCCGTATACGGGAATATTTATTCTGCTTGCCAGCTGCTTCAGTTGGTCGTAGGCTCCGGGTCGATAAGTGTCGGTGCAGATCAGGGCAGTTTTTAGACCTCTTTTTTGGAAATATTTTGCCAGTTTTCCTGAGGCAGTGGTTTTTCCTGACCCCTGAATTCCCACAAGCATGATGGTTTTTCTTTTTCCAGGTTCTATTTTTAGTGTGGCAGGCTTTTCGCCTAGAAAACGTGTTAGTTCTTCGTAAACCACTTTTACTACGTGCTCTCTTCTGGATACTCCGGGTGGAACTTTCTCTTGTAGTGCCCGATCTTCTATTCTTTTTGAAACTTCAAGAACCAGTTTGACGTTGACGTCAGCTTGGAGTAACGCCCGCTGGATGTCGCGGCAAAGCTCCTTTACGGTTTTTTCGTCCATAACTGGTGCTCGGAAAACCTTCTTTAGGGCATCGTTTAGCGAGGAGCCGAGACGGTCTAGAACCATGATTTCTCCCACTTAAGAGTAGATTCGCCTTTTATAGGTATTTAGCTTACAGCACATCATTTTTCCCCACATTAATGATGGTTTGCCTAAATCGAATCAGACAATCGAGATTTTGTTAGGGCTTTTCAGTAAAACAGGTCTAAATAGCCCGATGTATGGTTTACCGAAGGTTGTATGAACTAGAGGGATTATATGTGTGATTTGCTGTTGAATTTCAGACAAAAGACTGTTTTCAACAATATACCTCTATTAAGCTCCTAATATGCGGACAGAAGGTGTGAGCAGCAGGCACAGAAGTGTGAACAAGCCATCACTGATTGGCAGGCTATTGTTGCGGTTTCTTAATTTAAGGTTTATGAAAAGGCTTAAACTCATCGTGAGAGGTAATTAAGACAGGGAATGTTATTGTCAGAAGCAGTTAAAATTGTGGAAAAGCAGATTATACCTTCTGAAGCTACAATGATTGTTGGGCTTCCTGATGTGGGTCTTGTAGGTCTCATAGCAACATCCTACATAATAACTGAACTCAACCTAGAAGAGATAGCATATATGGATTCAGACCTCCTTCCTCCTGTAATGGTTTTGCATCAGGGGCTACCCCGTGCACCTCTCAGATTCTACGGAAACCAAAAATTTATTGCAGTAATCTCGGAATTAGCGGTTCCTGCACCCGCAATATATACAATAATGCGAAAAATTGTGGATTGGGGACAAGCGAAGAAGGTCAAAAGAATCATTTCGATGGGAGGCATCCCCGTAGAAAACAGGCAGGCAATCACAGAGCCTAAAGTTTTTGGCTCCGCCTCCAACCAAGAACTCCTTGACGGGTTAACCAAAAGTGGGGTGAAGATAATGAATGAAGGCTACATGGTTGGTCCTCAAGCCCTTAGTATGCGCTATAGTATCAACAACAATGTTCCATCTATAGCAATCTTAGCCCAGTCATTCTATAACTACCCTGACCCGCAGGCAGCAGCTATTGTATTGAAGGAGCTATCAAAGATTTTTGACGTCAATGTTGATGTTTCCAAACTTCTTGAGAAGGGCGAAGAAATCCGACTGAAGGCCAGAGATATAATGAAGCGAACTCAGGAAGAGATGAGTCGGATGAAGAAGTCTCAGGAATATGACATGCCATTATATGTTTAGGGGAAAACGGGAATGCCAGAAAAGCCGCGAAAACGCTCAATCTTTGATGTAATGGGCGAGTACGTGGAAGTGTTTGATGCTTTAGCAGATGAATTGTTGGAAGCTACATTCCCTGAAGGTCCCAGCTGGAACATAGAAACATGTTGTCTTCAGGCCCTCTCCAATGTTTTTGTAACATCCAGAGAGGTTGTTATCACAGCTGACATGCCAAACATCGAACCTGAAACCGTAAAAGTTGAGGCAGTAGATGAAACGGTAATCCAGATTACAGCCAAAATGAAGAAGAAAGTGCGGTTCGCCGATTTGGGCATCTATCATAGACAAGGCGAGTTCTCAGCTCTACGTTGCCAAGACAGAATACAGGTACCATTTGATTCAGAAAAGATGAAAATCTCCTTTACCGGAGGCATACTTGAGGTACGGTTCCCAAGAAAGAGCTAGAATGTTGTTTGAAACCTCAGCACTGCTCGTTTCGTCATAAATCTAACGGCTCTTCTTACATCATCGGCTTCAACTAAAGCTTTCTTTGACTACTCTAATGAGTTTTTTTGATGGCTTCCAAGGCGGAAGCGATAATCAATGGAAAGGCTATTGTTGCGTCGCAGATGACAGTTACTTCCTTTCCTTCAGGCTTCACCTTTCCCCAGCTGATTGCCTCCTTCAAAGTAGCCCCGCTTAAGCCACCAGGTTCTGGACGATCCATTGTAATCTGGATTGCATGGTCAACGCCCTCTCTGAAGGTGTTGGCAAAGAGGGCATAGTGTTTGGGCCAGCCTCCACCAAGGATTATCATTCCTGCTTTCTTAGCTTCGTAAACTATGTCCACAAGCTTGTGAGTGTCAAGGAGGGGATCTAGCCTCAGTTTCTTGTCTTGCCCAAACATCCACAGGTGAAAGCCAGCTATGGAATCTACGAATCCTGGGCTTACGATTGAAACTCCTTTTTTGGCTGCAGTAGCAAGTATGGATTGAGGGTCAGAGATTCTTTTGCCTATTTCGTAAAGAAGTTCAGTGGTGGATATACGTTCTCTCTTCTCTTCAGGTATACTTTCTAAGGTTTTGTACATCCACTCTTCTAGGCCCTTGAAGGCATCCTGTCCAATGTAGATGTCGCCTATTCGTCCAATATCTTGGTCCTTTAGCTCTTCGTCTTCAGCAAGAAAGGTGCCTATCCAGTGACGGTGACCAAGAGATTCCACCATATCATGCACCATGTTTGCCCCAGTTGTCACAATAACATGCACATATCCTTGATCTATGAGATCTCTGATGATTTGCCTCATTCCCCCAGGAACCAGAGGACCTGCAAGAGTCAAGAACACGGTGTAGTCTTTGTCGCTGAACATTTCCTTCACGATTTCGGCTGCTTTACCAATGTTTCCTGCGCCAAGCACTCCACACTGATTCATTTCAGAAACGAGGGCGCCTACAGTTAAGCCCTTTTTCAGTTGAATATGTTTTACGCGCTTCAAAGTTTCTCGCCACAATATTAACTATAACGAGTAAGCTTTGCGACTAGCGTTTTAAAAAGGTAGCCACAGAAAAGTGGGACTATTTTGTTCGGGTTATTCTTGTTCTCCCCAGAATAGTCCAAAACTCGACTTCAACGCCTGATTCCAGCTTGCTTTTCAGTTCTTCGTCTTCTGGGTAAGGCGCTTCACTCATTTCGTAAGTTTCTAGGTCCATCAACTGAACGGCAGAGGGCAACAAGGCAATAACTTGACCAACTTTTTTGTCAATAAGGGGAACATCAACTTGTGCGCTTACAGGCTTCACAATGGTTTTTTTGGCTTCACTAAATACGCTTATGGCAACGATGCGGGCTTTTGCGGCGCCATGTTTTCCTGGTTTCGATTTAGTGTAGCTTACTATTTTGCAGGGTTCATCGTCAATAATTATGTAGCTGCCGACTCGTAGGGCGCCTACATCTGAAGGTTTGCTCATGTCATCTGTTCTCCTATTAGAAGAATTTCACACATTTCTCTGTTAATAATCTATCGCATAAAAAAAGCCCCTAGACAATAGAAGCAGCGAGTAACGTAAAATAGCCAGTTTCGCACCTTCATATTTTGGGTGCAACCATGAAGCGGGTGGGAGTCAATCATATGAAAGTGCTTGTCCTCGATACTTCAGCTTTTATTGGCGGATTTGACCCCCTCACAGTCCCCATGGAACAGTACACTGTTCCAGAGGTTAAGAATGAACTCGTTGCAGAGTCAATGAACGTGGTGCGATTCAATGCCGCGGTAGAAAGCGGCAAGTTGACCATTAAAAATCCTAAAAGCGTCGCTCTTAGCAAAGTTAAGGAGGCTTCCAGAAAGGTTGGCGACATACGTTATCTCTCTGAGGCAGATTTACAGGTACTGGCTCTTGCTTTGGAGCTGAAAGGCAACGGATTAGCTCCACTGATTGTCACCGATGACTACTCGATACAGAATGTAGCTAACAAAATCGGCATAGAATTCACTTCACTAATGACTTTCGGAATAAAGTTGCGCATCAAATGGACCCTATACTGTCCTGGATGCTATCGCAAATATCCACCAGATTACAAATACGAAACCTGTGAAGTCTGCGGAACCGAACTTAAACGGAAACCAAAGAAAAAAACACGGCTTTAAGTTTAAATGAAGTGGCGCCGGGGAAGGGATTTGAACCCTTGTGGCGCATGGCACCACCGGTTTTCGAGACCGGCACATTACCGCTCTGTCACCCCGG
>JAFGGM010000070.1 GCA_016930555.1 Candidatus Bathyarchaeum sp. | reverse complement strand
TTGACTATTCGGCAATAGTCTCTCTTGTTGAAGAGGAACGGGAATACAAAAAGAATCTTCCCAAGGAAGAGAAGAAGCTGTTGGCAGTTAAACGAAAAGAGGTTAGAGAATCTAACAAAGAAAAGTATGGGTACGCCTATGTTGACGGCGAACGAATGGAATTAGCCAACTATGTTGCGGAGCCTAGTTCCATCTTTATGGGTCGCGGGAAGCATCCCATGCGAGGAAGCTGGAAAGAGGGACCATCCAAAGAGGACATTATATTGAATCTCTCGCCCGAGGCGCCTAGACCAGAAGGAAACTGGAACGAGATTGTTTGGGAGCCTGAAGCTATCTGGGTTGCCCGTTGGCAGGATAAGCTTAGTGGCAAACAAAAGTATGTGTGGTTTTCTGATTCATGCAGTTTCAAGCAGCAGAAAGATATAGAGAAGTTTGATAAGGCAAAAGAATTCCATCAAAATCTTCCTCGCGTTAAGCGACATATTTTGCGGAATCTAGAATCAGATGACCTGAAACGTAGAAAAACTGCGACAGTTTGTTTTCTTATTGATAAACTGAAAATTAGGGTTGGCGACGAAAAGGACCCTGATGAAGCTGATACGGTGGGTGCTTCGACGCTTCGCAAAGAGCACATCGAAATAAATGGCAACGGAACAGTTTCCTTCAACTTCTTGGGAAAAGATAGCGTACCCCACATTTTCACAACAAAACTTCCAGAGCCTGTAATCAACAATCTTGAAGAATTCTGCTCAAACTCGAAATCTGATCTCTTTGAGGGTGTGGGCTCCAGCCAAGTGAGCGAATTTCTTGATGAAGTAATGGCTGGGCTCTCAGCAAAAGTTTTCCGGACTTTCTACGCCACAGATGCTGTGCAAACAAAACTTGACAAGACACCCGTTGAAGCGGACGCTCCCTTATTTGTGAAGAATTATGTGGCAAAAATGGCGAATCTGGAAGCCGCTAAAGTATGCAATCACAAGCGGACAATATCAAAAACATGGAAGTCATCTCTGGACAAGAAACAGGATCGCCTTAAAGTAATTCAGAAACGGGCAACCATTGCGCAGAACAAGATTAAACAACGGATAAAAGATTGGACAAAAAAGCATGAAGAGCGATTGACGAAACAACAGGAGCGTTTGAATGCGGCCATGGAACTGCTGGAACAATCGAAGAGGCAGCTGGAAGCTAAAGAAGCTGAGAACAAAGATGTTACTTCTTTGAAGAAGCGGCTTAAAAACAGGGAAAAATCCTTGACAAAGCAAAAACAGCGCCTTAGAGATATGAAGGCTAAGCAGGCGGAGCGGATGGAAAAACTGAAGCAAAGCTTGGAGAAACGTAAGGAGCGGGATTTGTCTGCGATGAAGAAGCAGAAGCTGAGGATTGATATTCAGAAGGAGACTCGGGACTACAATCTTTCAACTTCTTTGAAGAGCTACATTGACCCCAGAGTCTACTACGATTGGGGCAAAAAAGTGGAGTATAACTGGAAACAGTACTACCAGAAAGGCTTGCATAAGAAATTCAGTTGGCTTGATGCACAAGAAGTTTGCGAAGAGAAACAGCCATAAACTCCAAGCCCTATACCACGTATACTGCTGGGTTCGAGAATGGTAGACTCTGAAACAATAAGCACTCCCTTAATGCGTGCCATCGAAACAAATGCTGAATATTTTGGAGTTTCGCTGCTTCAGCTTATGGAAACTGCTGGAAGAAATGTTGCCGAGGAGATTGCGGCACGGTTCAAGCCCAAAAAAACGAAAGTTGCTATTTTTTGTGGTTCAGGAGGAAACGGAGGGGACGGCTTTGTTGCTGCTCGCTACCTCACATGTCTTGGCTTCAAGGTTGAAATCATACTAGCGGGAAAAGCCGAAAACATCACTCATCCATCAGCACAGAAGAACTGGGTTGCCCTCCAGCATCTCAAAAACGTTATTCCGTTAACTGAAGTAAAAGACTCCAGCCTCATCCCAGATCTTAAAGCAGATGTTGCCGTGGATGCTTTGCTCGGAATAGGCTTAACAGGCAAACTCCGTCCTCCCATCAAGCAGCTGGTAGAAAAAATCAATAGTATGGATACCTTTAGGGTCGCAGTCGATGTTCCCACAGGAATCAACTCTGACTCAGGCGAAGTCTTGGGCACTGCCATAAGAGCTAACCTGACTATCACATTCTATAAAGCGAAGCCAGGATTCGCCAAAGTTAAAGAATACACTGGAGACATTGTCGTAAAGAACATAGGCTTACCCATCGAGCTTGAAAAATTTGCTGGTCCAGGAGACGTCACCTTGGCAGTTAAGCTTCGCAATCCAGATGCCCACAAGGGAGACTTCGGCAGACTACTTGTAATTGGAGGTAGCAACGTCTTCTCTGGCGCTCCTGCATTGGCTGCAATGGCTGCTTTACGCACTGGAGTTGACATCGTTACTGTGGCAGCTCCAGAAAAAACTGCAACCGTAATATCATCCATGTCTCCAGCACTAATCACAAATAAACTGAAGGGAAAAAACCTAAACCCAAGCAATTTGCCTGAACTAACAGAGCTATTGGATTCAGCAACTGGGGTTGTTTTGGGTCCAGGATTAGGACTAAACAGCGAAACCAAAGAGGCAACAAAACAAATCATTGAAAAACTAGAGCAAAAGGGGACACCACTGCTTCTGGATGCTGACGGACTAAAAGCATTTGCAGACTTCAAACGAAAGATTGAATTGCCATTGGTTTTGACTCCTCATGCCCGAGAATTTGAAATTTTAACTGGAAATAAACTGCCTGACAACATGGATGAGCGGGCAGAAAAGGTTCAGAAAAGTGCACGGAAGTCTGGAGCAACCATAGTGCTCAAGGGACCTGTTGACGTGATCTCAGATGGGGAACGAACCAAATTCAATTTTACTGGAAACCCTGGAATGACTGTTGGAGGAACAGGCGACGTTCTTTCTGGCGTAATTGGTGGCTTGTTGGCTATGGGAGCTGATGCCCTTACGGCTGCAGTGGCAGGAGCCTTCATTAACGGAGCAGCAGGAGATCTTGTAGCTGTCAAGAAGGGCTACCACATGATTCCAACTGATCTTCTTGAATACATTCCCCTCGTAATGGACGATCCCATGCGCTATCTGGAGCTGCAGAATCATGCTCCCTAACTCGGTAAGAATCATAATCTATCATGCCAAGCAATGTGACCCAAAAAAATGTAGCACACTCAAACTTAAGCGTCACAAACTTGTGCATGTGGTTCACAGAACCAGAGAAATACCCCGAGGAGCCGTTATCCTGAACCCATTCTCGCCAAAGGCGTTCTCTCCCTCAGACCGAAAGCGAATAAAAAAAAGAGGATTATCTGCCCTAGACTGCAGCTGGGTACATGCAAAAGAAGTTTTTGACACATCAAACCCATGGATTTCTCGTTGTTTACCCTACCTTGTGGCAGCTAATCCCGTAAATTTTGGATTACCCACCAAACTCAGCACAGTAGAAGCTTTGGCTGCAGCACTACATATTGCTGGTTTTCGTGAACAAGGAGAAATGCTTCTGTCCAAATTCAAGTGGGGACCACACTTTCTGACCCTAAACAGAGAGCTTTTGGATGGTTATGCAGAAGCTAAAGACAGCACAGGTGTTGTTAAGGTGCAACAACAGTTCATTGGTCAAGAATGCACAACAAAAAAAACTGAACCACCCTAAATCATATTTGCGACCTAATAGTAAAAAGTTGAAAATGGTTTTTTTAAGCAAGCCTTGGAAAAAGCACTAGAACATTTTTATTTGAACAACCTTGTCTTATTCTTTTGATGTCTGGCAAACAATTCTTTGTAAACCGCTACAAAAAACTCGGGTGGAACTATCAGCAAATCAAGCTTAAGCAAGCCATCCGAATAAACACCATGAACTCCAGTAGAGACAATGTTGTTGAACGATTGTCTTCTTTGGGTGTAG
>JAFGGM010000012.1 GCA_016930555.1 Candidatus Bathyarchaeum sp. | reverse complement strand
TTTCGGCACGACTGCGCTTGGCGTTGCAGACTGGGCGTTTTTGGCGGCTTTGGCGGTGATAGTGGTTTTGGCTGAGGAAATCCGCAAATTCTTCAGCCGCAGAGCATCTAAAACGGCTTGAGAACTGAGGTGCTCGGAAAGGACTATAGCCCCCCTTATATAAAGGGCTGCTGTTCAAATCGTTGCACCATTTCTGTAAGGAGTTGTGTTCTAATCGTTTGGTTTTTCAGGACTATAAGGTAGTAAAACTGAAGGATTATATATTTAATTGAGCCTAAAAATTAGGCTCAATAGAAATCAAACCAATATACTGAGAAGCTTTCTTAGCTGTAAATGTAGGGTTTTTTTTCAGCTGTTACGCCAATATTGTTTTAGAAAGATGGGTCAAACCCAGATAATCCCACTATTTGCGAGAAAGGTCGAAGTCTCTTTTTCTAAAAGTGCTCTCCTTTTTTACTCTATCCTCCTCATGGGCGATTCGTTTTTCCAAATATTTATGATACTCACCTGCAAACTCTCTGATTTCAGCGTTTGCGTCAGTAAGCCAATCTTTGGTTTCTTCCATTTTCTGTTTGAGAGCGTCGCGATAACCCCATTCTCCACCAATTAGTGCCCGTACCTCTGATAGAATGTAGTATATATTGTTCTTTAGCTTCTCATCCAGAGGATAGCCCTTGATTATTTCTTTCACTACTTTATGCAGGAAGGGTTGACCGTCGTATCTCTTCAGGATATGCAAAACAATCCTCAGATTTTTTTTGGTGTGTTTCCTCACTAAGTCTAAAAGAAAGCGCTCTAAACTGGGGGCAAAAGAAGGAAAAACATTGTGAATAAATTTGGCTGCATACCAGTCAACGAACGAGTCTTGCTCAGAAAACCACTTAATGATTTCTGGAAGGATTTCCTGCCCGTTTTTGGACAAGTTATCCTTAATTACATGGAATTCAAACGGTAGTGGCTGAGTAAATTTTTTGGATTTTGACAGCATTACTCGTTCATGGAAAAAATTGACGATGGCTTTTGGCTTTTTCTCGCAGATTGGACTCAGCATACTCTCCTCTTCGTATCCGATATTGATGGAGTACTTTAGGTTTCCAAGAATCGCTTTAATGCCGTCATCAGTGAATTCCTTCCAGAAGTCTGTTGACAAGAAATACACAGCTGACCACGAAAAGAAACCCATCGCAGTAAACTTGTTAATGATATCTGAGGCTTTGTCTTTATGGTCTTTATGGCTGCTGTAGTTACCCACTATTGTGTCAAGAAGAGTTAGTAAGACAGTTGTTTCCTTGCTATTGGATAGATTGGGGTATAGTTCTTCAAAAAGACATTCATCAAAGACGCGCTTGGATAGCAACGCTTGAACTGTCGCCAACTGTTTTGCTTCGTCTTTAGAGTACTCAGTTAATAGTCCTCTAATTTGTTCCAGTTCAGAACTATTTAGCAGTCCGCCTAAGATGTGGCTCAAAAAAGGCAACAGTGCCTCAACGTCTAACAATCCGAGTGCTAAGTTAGGCTTATTCTCTGCAAGTTCCCTTAGAAGCATAATAAAATACTGGTAGGAGCCAATTTTGTCAGAGGTATAGTCTTTACCTACCTCTTTGAGAAAGGAAAGCCATTCTTCAAAGTTCTCTTCTTGTATTTGTTGCATGAACTCGTTGACCTTTTGTTTTCGGAAAGCCTCTGCTTTTCTAAAATCAAAATCTGGGTAGAAGTCGATATCGCTGCCGTAAAATATTTTGAATGTAGCGAAATTAGTGTCCTTTTCAAGTTTTTCTTCAAGCTTACAAAGATTAACAATCTTGTCTCTAAAATTCAGCCTTTTCAACCTATTGGTGAACCTTTGAATTTCCATTTTTGTAACATTTGGAGCAGAATCGTAGTAGCCAACAAGATAGTCGTTTATTTTGGTGATATCGGAACACAACAGTTCATTAATTTCCTCAGAGATTTGTTCAAAATGCGGCAAGTCGGCTAATGCAAACATTGCATTCAGAAGCTTCTTACTAACAACATCTGTTTTTGCGAGCGCCAAAAGGCTCTTCGTTAACTCAAAATATCGTGACCTAAGGTTTTGCAAAGAGGCAGATGGCGGAAGACAACCTCGTCTGAACGTGACTTCCAAGGGGTTGTCCATTGACCAATCTTCACATTCAAGCGATGCAATGGGTTTTATCAACGCCAGAATTACATCAAGATTCTCGAACAGGTATTCAGGTTTCTGTGTGGTAACATAGTCAAAAACAGCTTTCTGCGCATAAAATCCGTATTTTTTGACCATTTCAATGTTATAGACAGCCATCTGTCTAAGGGCTTCCTCACATTTTGGGCGCAGCTCTTTTTGTGCGCTCAACTTTATTATGAGACTGAGTTTGTTTGGAATGTCATAGTATCTTAAAGCGCCCACAATATCCAAGACATCATGGGCAATATCCAAATATGTAATTCCAGCGAGTTTTCCATAAACTGTTTCTTGGTCTACGACGGGGTTTTTCTTAGCTGAATCAAGAGCTACTTCCAGTGCATCAATTAGTTTGTATCCTTTTGGCAATTTATGTAGGTATTTCACCAAGTAACCGTTCAGAAGTTTTAGAAAATGGTGCATATCATTATTAGAGGAACTTCTTGAGTAGGCGGTAATTACTGACGGGTCAATTAGTATTTGCCCGCGTTGTATATTCTTGAACTCGTGAAAAATGAAACTGAAGTCTCTGCTTGCTTCTTTTAGGTGCGTTTCCATAATTTCTTTAAAATAGCTACCAATGTAGTCAAATGCAGGCTTGTCAAATTCCAGTAGCGGTTCATTTGGCTTGTATATTATATCATGTTGAAGTCCAGCCCAAGCGTGATACAATACTGTAGTGAGTTGAATCTCACATCGCAGGTCTCTAAATCTGGAGTATTCTGATAGACTTAGCCTATTTTCCTTCAATTTTATTGTGATGTGGCGTGCATTATACTCGCCTGCTCCTGTTTTCTGCTCATCATCAACTACTTCAAATTCATTGTACAGAATGCGAGCAAACGGCTCTATGAAGTCTTCCAGATAAAATATAACTCTGCAACCAGATAGGTCTGGCATTTCAACAAGTTTTTTCTTTAACAAATACTCTTTTTTTGACAATTTTTTCCTAAATTTCAATGGTTCTTTAGTTCTGGACTGCACGACCTGAAACTGAATGAAATTTTTTTCAAGCAGATTTTCAAGAATAAAATGGACTGATTTTGTGTACTCTTCAAACAGCGAAAACTTCTCTTTGTATTCATCTAACAGTTTTTGAGCCTTGTCAGCATTTTTCTGCGGCTTTTTCATAAAGCTCATTTTATTTGTGTTAGAATTTTAAACTTTTGGCAAAGTAAGTAAAGAATTTTAGGATAGGAGCCTACGTAAATCGTTGAGGCTCCAAACGTAGACTCTTTTGCTTGTGCCAACTTGATAATAAAGCCAAAATCTATAACCCCTAATGAGAAGTGCTGTTAGAACTGATTTTCCATATAAAGCAGTAACATGGGTTTCTACGGGTGGTGTAGTTTGAAAGGTTTTTATTTGCAGCGCAGTTATTCTACGGTTGATGTCTGGCAAAGAATTTTTCGTAAACCGTTATCGGCAGTTAGGCTGGGAACTTGCAGATTCTGAGCCACGGCAAGCAATCAGGATAAACACATCAAACGCTAAGGGCAAAAACCTTGTAGAACGATTGCATGCTGCAGGTGTTCAGCTTGAACGTGTGCCTTTCTTGGAAACGGGTTACTGGGTTTGCCGCGCCAAAGTCTCGGTGGGCGCAACTGCAGAGTACCTGCTGGGCTTGTACTCAATTCAAGAGGCTGCGGCGCAAATCCCAGCCACGCTGTTCACCGACCTTAAGCACAAGACAGTGTTGGACGCTTGCGCTGCTCCAGGCGGGAAAACCGTGCAGTTAGCGGATTTGATGGGGAACATTGGCGCCATAATAGCGTTAGATGCCCAGAAACGGCGTTTAGCTGCTTTGGCGAATCACTTGGAACGCTGCCACGTTAGCAACACGGTGGCGTATCATCTTGACGCGAGGCAGGTTTCTCGGTTAAAATTGAAGTTTGCTAGGATTCTGGTGGATGCGTCGTGCTCTGGAAACTTTGCGGCTGACAGCGCTTGGTTTAGGCGCAGAACTTTGCAGGATGTGGAGCGGAACGCGCAGTTGCAGCGTGAGCTGTTAATCTCGGCTGCTGCTTGCCTTAGTGAGGAGGGTGAGCTTGTTTATTCAACTTGTTCGTTGGAGCCTGAAGAGAACGAGTTGAACATGGATTGGGCTGTGAAGCACTTGGACTTGCGGATTGAAGAG
>JAFGGM010000069.1 GCA_016930555.1 Candidatus Bathyarchaeum sp. | reverse complement strand
CAACAGTTATTTCGTTCTTTTATAGTAGCTTTGAGCTGGGTGTTAGAAATTGATCTCATGGAAGTATTCTTTCGAGAAAATAAGCAATGATTTGGAGTTAGCTCGGAAAAAGAAGCAAGCTCTTGACAATCTTTTCAACTCAGGCAGAATTTCGGCGTCTACTCACGACTGTCTTAACAACGAACTTACTGGTATCATAGCCGACATCGAGATGCGCCAGAAGATTCTCGTTAACAATCTCGCATCCAAAGCAGATGACCTTGAAAGCCAGATCAGTACCTTGGAAATATTTCTCGCCAACTCAGAAATACAATATGTTGCAGGAGAAATTGATGATGAGTTACATGATAACGAAAGCACCGCTTTCTCAAGTGGCCTAAGCTCCTTGAAAAAACAGTTGATTTCCCTTAAGGAGGCAGTGTCCAGCCTTATGCCCGAAACTGCAGCGCCAATCTCCCCACCAGCGCAGGTAGAGTCTGAGACGTTACCACTCACTGAAGCTGTATTTGAGGAAACTGCTGAAGTATCCATTGAAGACGCTATTGAAGCTCCAGTTGAAGCTCCTGTCGAGATGCCGGTAGAGATTCCCGTTGAGGAAACCGTTGAAGAAACCGTAGAAATGCCCACTGAGATGCCTAATGAGGCTACTGTTGAAGTTTCCGAAGTCATAGTTGAGGCTCCTATGGAAGCAACAGTTCAGGAAACATTTGCGCCTTATGTTGAAGTTCCAGTTGAAGAAGAGACAATAGATTTTGTTGAAGCTCCAGTTGAGGCTCCTGAGGTTCCCTTTGAAGTTCCTGAAGTGATTGTTGAAGAAGAAATTAAAGAGACGACCATTCCTTATGTTGAGGCTACCGTCGAAGCGCCAGTTGAGGCACCAATTGAAGCTCCTGTAGAAATGCCTGTTGAAGCTCATGTTGAGGAAGCAGTTGAAGAAATTGCTCCTTATGTTGAAGTTCCAGCCGAAGTCACCATCGAGGTTCCCTTAGAGGAAACAATTGAGGCTCCTGTTGAAGCTGCTGTTGAAACCGTTGAAGTTCCTGAAGTGGTGATTGAAGAGGCAAGTGAAGCTACAGTTATTCCATATGTTGACCTTCCTGAAGTTCCAGTTGAAACTGCTATTGAGTCTCCAATTGAAGAGACCATCGAGCCTTCTGTTGAGGCTCCTGTTGAAGAAGACGTCCTAGAAGCTCCTGTTGAAGAGGCAATTGAAGTTGAGGCCATATTCGACGAATTAACTGCAGAAAAACCCATAGAAACACCGACAACCGAAATATCAGAGACAGCTGCTGAGCAAATCCACGAAGAGGCTGCTACTACAGAGGAATCAGCGGAAACAGCCAGTGAAGACTCTATAACTGAAGAAGCTGTGATCGAAGAAGAAGTTGCAGATGACGAAGAACTAACAATAGAGGATGACTACGAAAGCTACTAAACTGCAACCATTCTTTTTTTCCAAATCCTAACCCTTTTATCCTTTTTTGTTTTACACAATAGAAATTTTTCTAATTGAAAAAACGCTATTCTTTTTCAGGATACACCTTTTTTCTCGAAAATTATCGCGGCGTTTTCTTCGTTTATGCTATACTTTACTTCCACGCTTTTTGTAACCTAATCGACAATGTCATTTTTCTGAGGCGCGCAATTACCGGTAATTTCCATGCCTGCTTACAAGTCGTCCTTAATCAATTGATAGTTTTAATTGTTAATCAAATAGAAATCCAAAGGTCAAACTCAAAATTGAAGTGGACACGGTTCTTGTGATTTTTTCCTTTTTTGGATGAACGGAAAATATTCTATAGACTTTACAATGTTCCAATAGATGTTTATGTTTTTTTGGTATACAATTATCATATCGTTCTGGATTATCAAGATACTCTCGTATTAACTGACCTAAAGTAAAACCATCCAATTCTGCATCAGAACATTTGTTCTTCATAAGAGAATACAGTCTGGATTCTATTGCAGAAACTGCCATGGCTACCGCGGAATAGTTACATCCTTGGACATAACAATTAATAGCTTCATCAAGTCTCTTTCTTTCTATCGTATCAAGAAGAAGAAGTTTATCGTTTATTTTATCCTGTGCATCATCAAAGAGTTTGATGATTTTATTTATATACCTTCAAAAAAAATGTCTTTGTTCAATGTTTTATTGGTACTAAGGTAAAAAACTTGTTTCCTAAAGAAATTTGCGTTATCATCTAACAAATCTATGCCAAACATATCAATTATCTGACTGATACCGTTTAGAACTTCCCAACGACTTTGGTACCTTGGTGTAAAGCAGTAATAATTGTTAATAGGGGTTTCACGATGCTCGCCGTCACTATTTGAGAATTGGAAGTTAATTATGTCTTCCTTGAATTGTTCACAGAAATCAACAATAGTTTTTAGCATAGTGAGATACTTTATCATTATTTTTCGACCCTCTAATATAACGCATTTAATCCTTGACTTCTGTAACCATATAGCATATGCTTCATTATTTTGTATTAAGCTTTATTATACTGCACATTAAAGAATTTTTCAATAGAAATAATCTGAATATTGGTCAATTTAGTAAACCATACCTTATTCTCTAATCGAACAACGTCGGCTGGAACAAAGCCTAACACGTAGTAAGTGTATTCTTGTATGATTTGTCCTTCTAGGGTGATTTGTTGTGTTTTGTGGTTTGAGTTATGCTTAGTCTTTATGCGCACATGAAATTGGAATAATAGCTGAATATTTTAAATCCTAATAACAATCCTATGACTTTTCTTTCAATATAGATATCAAGTCTAAACGTGAAAGCTTTTTATGTGAGAATGGTCTATCGAGTTAAAAGCTGAGACTGATAGCCATGTACCAAATACGTAATGAACTTAGTCTAAATAAACCGAATTTGGCTAGGTTTACTTATGAAGGGTGGCTGAGGCTAGAACTCAGCAGAGAAGTCTAGTAATTAAGGAAGGATATATGTGCCAATTCAGAAAAGCGACTTCATTATTGTTGATTACACGGGTAGGGTTAAAGAGACAGGAGAGGTTTTCGACACAACCTCCGAGGAAATCGCAAAAGAGAACAAACTCCACAAAGAGGGAGACATCTACGAGCCACGACTTGTAGTAGCAGGAGAAGGCTGGGTGCTAAAAGCGCTAGACGAAGCCCTACTCAAATTCAAACTCAACAAAAACGAAACAGTAGAAATTTCTCCAGAGAATGCATTTGGAAACCGAGACCCAGAAAAAGTGAAACTTGTTCCAATCAGGCGGCTGGCAGCCCGTGGAATAACCCCTAGACTAGGAGCACAAATCGAGTATGACAAGAGACTCGCCACTGTGCGAACCATGGGGTCTGGACGCGTAACACTTGACTTTAATCCGCCATTGGCTGGAAAAACATTGGTTTATGATGTTACTATCCAGAAGCAACTGAAAACTGCTGAAGAAAAAATTTCTACTCTTATTCATCGTCGAATACCTGCAGTTGAGATTGAAAAGTTCACGTTTAAAGTTGGAAAAGCTGACGTTACAGTGGACATGCCTGATGAAGCCTTTTACATTGAGGGAATACAGCTGGCAAAACGTGGCATCGCCATGGACATTAAACGTTTTCTGCCCGAGCTAACAACCATCCAGTTTGTTGAATACTTCGCGAAACCAGAGGCTACTGCACAAGCTAAAACCGAAGTAAAGAAGAAAACCGCCAAGAAACCAGCAAAGGAAACAAAGAAGGCAGAAAAGAAAACAGAAAAGACAGCTGAAAAGAAGACGGAAAAGAAACCCAAAGCTAAAGCCAAAGAAACCACGAAAGAAACCAGTTAATCGGCTGTTGGCTGGAAAATAAGCCAATCTTTTACTTAATTTCTTTTTCAGGATTTAGTAATCTTGCAGTGTTGCCGTTTGGGCAGCATGCTATACATTGGCTGTTGTCTATGTTTGGGTCAGAGACTCTACATAGTATACACATCAGCCCGCTCTGCCGGATTATCCCGCAAACGGTACACAACTTTTCTGCAAGTTCATACTTGTCAATTTCGCCTTTAGCCAACAAAAGAACGGTTTTCTTGAGAACCGGCTGAACGCCCTCCACTTCTGACGCCTCAAAAATTGCGCCTCTGCAGTGGCTTGTGTATTTGCTCACGGCTGTTTGGGTGATGCCTAAAAGTTCTGCCACCTCTTTCTGTTTGAGTCCATATGATTCTGTCAGTTCTCTTGCTATGGCTGATCTGATGGCTGGAATTACCGATTTAACTGCGACTTCGCAGGGGAGAAGCATGCTCTGTTTCACCGTCTATGTTATTTGTTTTGGAACATATATAAGAATGACGTATGTCATATATTTTTGGCGAGCACCCAGGCAGCACTCAAATCCTAAATCCCACCTCAACCGGGCAGAAACTTTACACTATTTGCTGCCGAAAACGAACGTTAGTATCTTCTCTTTTTCAAGCAGAGAATCGATCATCAAGTCTGGCTGTTCGTGTTCCAGTTCTTCTTTGCTGTACGCTCCCGAAGGAACAGCTATGCACTTCATGTTTGCTGCCTTAGCGGCTCTTATGCCAAAAACTGAATCCTCAACAACTACGCAATCTTCCGGCGCAACTCCCAGCTTCTTTGCAGCCATTAGAAACACTTCTGGGTCAGGCTTCGGATTAACCACCTCATCTGCCGAAACCACAACAGCAAAATATTTTGCTATTCTCTTCGCCGGAAGTAACTTGTCAACGACTTTTCTGCTGCTCATAGTTGCCAACGCAATCTTTGTTTTGTCCTGCAGCGCCTCCAAAAGTTCGGTGGCTCCGTCAAATAGGCTTACAATATCTACGAGTCCTGCCTGAATCCTGACCTTTTCATCTGCAAGCTTTTCCAGCGTCAAAACATCGAGTCTCATGCTACATTCTCTGAAAGTTTCTATGATAGTCTTCTTTGTTCCGATGCCCATCCGCCTCGCTATAAACTCGTCACTAACCCTGCAGCCCGCTTCTGTCAAGACCGTCTGGAACGACTGCACCACCGCCTTCCTAGTGTCAGCGAGTGTGCCGTCCCAGTCAAAGATAACCGCTTTAGCCATCAGCATCACAAGTCAAGTTGCTTATCGTTCCAGAATGAAGGGCTTCTCGTAGTAAATCTTCTTGGTTGGAATGCGGTCAACCAGCATTTTTTCGCCAAACTTGCCAGTTACCCCTACCGGATTAAGGTTCTGGGCTAAAAGAAGCGCTGACTCAAGCTTCTGTGCACTTACAGAATAAATCTCGTATGATACGTCTCCTTTTGTGACCTTGTCGCCAAGCTTCTTTTTCAGCAAAACTCCCGCACCCTTAGTTTTGGGAGCCCCAGCCTCTCTCGCTATCTGAGCCATAGCCATGTTGTTTATCCACTGAACTCTTCCCGTCATCTCTGAGTGAACCTCCGTTATCTTGTTTCCGATCTCTATGTCCTCAGGTTTCACGTCAGGGTCACCGCCTTGAGCAGCAATTATCTCCCTGAGCTTTTCTTCAGCTTTACCTGATCTAAGAATCTTGTTTGCTTCGTGCATGCCATCTTTGGCTCCCATCATCTCAAACAGTAACCCCGCCAAACTAGCAGCCTTGTTCACCAAGTCTATGGGTCCTTCGCCCATCAGCGTCGAAAGTGCCTCTCTTGCTTCAAGGGCTGGTCCTATAGCGTATCCGATGGGCTGTTCGCCAAAAGTTACTCCACATTGGACGTGTATGTCCAATCTTTTGCCAAGTTCTATGAACTCCTGTGCTAAGGCTTGGGCTTCGCCGATTGTCTTGATTTTTGCTCCTCTGCCTGTAGGTATGTCCACCACAAGGTAGTCTGAGCCTATAGCCTTCTTCTTGCTCATAATAGAAGGTAAAAGAAGAGGGTCTATGGAAAGAGGGTACTCAACTTGGATCAGGAGGTCGTCCGCGGGAGCAAGGTCAAGAGCCCCACCCCAAGTTAAACAGGCGTTGGTTTTTTTCACTACAGTCTTCATCTCTTCGCCTGTCAGGTCAACAGGACACAGAACCTCTACCCTGTCAGCTGTGCCCGCTGGAGAAGTGATTGCCCGAGAGGACGTTTTGGGAATTGTGAAACCAGCGGCTGCTGCTATGGGAACCACAAGGATGGTAGTTTTGTCTCCGGGAACTCCACCAATGCTGTGCTTGTCCAGGATGGCGCCTTTGCCGAAGTCTAT
>JAFGGM010000068.1 GCA_016930555.1 Candidatus Bathyarchaeum sp. | reverse complement strand
TAGGATTTGTCCCTTGTAGGATGGGTCGGTTAACGATTCGGGGTATCCGACCATGGATGTGGAAAAGACGATTTCTCCAGAAACCTTCTTTGGTGCGCCGAAGCCGCTGCCGACAAAAGTGGAGCCATCTTCCAAAACGAGAACGGCTTTGCCGGTTTCTTGGAGTTTAGTTTTTGTGTTCACTATTATGACCTACACTATTTGGCTACTTTTTTTGAAGTTTGTAATGCTGAACCGCAGACTTGAGCTGCATGTCAGCCTCCTCTAGCCTGCTTTTCTGTTCTTTGAGGCTAGTTTTTGACTGGCGTGTCAACTGTAATCGGTTTTTGAGCATGCGTTTGACTTCTGCTGGAGCTGGACCGCCCATGGCTTTGTGGCTTTCAACAAACTTTTTGGGGTCGATGGAGTCTTTGATGTTCGCCAGTTTAACGGCAAGGGTGATTCCCGCAGAATCTTTAGCAGTCTTATTTAACAGTTCAGGTGTCATGCCGGAAAGCGCCAGGTTCTTGTCCAACAAGGTCTTGACTACAGCGCCAACAATCTTGTGTGACGTCCTGAAGGGAACATTATACTGCTTGACGAGCAGGTTAGCTAGTTCTGTGGTTGTTGAGTAGTTGAGAATCTGCTTGCTGAAGATGCCCTTGTTCACGTTCAGGTTTTTGGCTAACTCAGAAAGCATAACCACTGACGCCGCAACTGTTTCGATGGACTCCCAAAGTTTCGGGGTTAGCTCCTGCAGGTCCAGATTATAGCCCGAGGGCAAGGCCTTCATGGTTGTTGCTGAGGCTACAAAGTTGCCTAATACTTGGCTCATCCTTGCCCTGACTACTTCTAGGACGTCGGGGTTTTTTTTCTGGGGCATGATGCTGCTTGTGAACGCGAAGCTTTCTGGAAGGTCGATTATTCCGAAGTCGGGAGAGCTCCAGACGATCAGGTCTTCAGCCATTCTGCTGATGTCTATGGCGAGTAAGGTGAGGCTAGCAAGGGTTTCTAGGAGAAAGTCGCGGCTACCCACAGCGTCTATTGAGTTCTCTAGCACTTTGCTGAAACCTAGGAGTTCGGTGGTGCGGTCGCGGTTTATTGGGAAGCTTGTGGTTGCTATTGCTCCTGCGCCCATGGGGCACATGTTGACACGCGGAATGGTTTCTTCTAGCCGTTTTAGGTTCCTCTCCAGTGCATCAATGTATGCGACTAGCATGTGGGCGAAGGTTATGGGCTGGGCTGGATGCAGATGTGTATAGGATGGAACCAGCGTTTCGGTGTGTTTTTCAGCCAAGTCGATTAGAGAGGTCTGCAGTTTTACTATGAGATTCATCAGCTCTAGGATGTCTGTTCGCAATGTCATCCTTATTGCTGTAGAAACTTGGTCGTTTCGGCTTTTAGCGATGTGCAGGTTTCCCCCGACGTCCAAGCCAACTTTTTTGTTGACTTCCTCTTCGACGGCTAGGTGAACGTCTTCAAGCGTCTGGTCCAGCTCTTTTTTGGGATCTATTTCAGCTAGGGCTGCTAGGAGTTTGGCACCGTTTTGGGAATCGATTATATTCTGTTCGGTAAGCATGGTTACGTGGGCTTGGTTAATCTTGATTACAGCTTCCAGTAGCTTCTGGTCGCTTTTTATGGATGCAGTAAACTCCACCACGTCTTTTCGGACGGAGCCTATCCTTCCTCCACGCAACAGATTCGACAACTTCTTTCACCTTAATATGATTAAAGCATAACAGAAAGCCGAAGCCGTCCGTTAACATATGTTTTCTTTTTTCACCTTCTCTTTCAGGATGTTGGCTACTTTTGTGGGCAGCCCCCACAGTTCTATGAAGCCTTCCGCATGGGCTTGGTTGAAGGAGGTTTCTACCTCGTAGGTTGCCAAGTTCTTGTCATACAGGGACATTGGCGAGGAGCGCCCTACAGCCCAGCAGGCTCCCTTGTATAGTTTCATTTTTACTTCGCCGCAAACGCGTTCCTGAGTCTTGTCGATGAAGGCTTCCAATGCCTCCCTTAGGGGGTCTATCCATAAGCCAGTGTAAACGAGCCACGTCCACTTTTCGTCTAGTTGCTTCTTGAATTCGAGTTCGTGGCGTGTCAGAATCATCTTTTCTAGGTCTTTATGGGCTTCGATTAAGACTTCTGCGGCTGGAGACTCGTAGATTTCACGCGATTTAATACCCACTAGCCGGTCTTCGATGTGGTCTACGCGCCCAATCCCATGTTTGCCTGCAATCTCGTTGAGTTTCTCAATCAACGCTACGGGCTTCATTTTTTTTCCGTTTAGCACAACTGGAACACCAGCCTCAAACGCTATTCTAACATATTCTGACTTATCTGGTGCCTTTTCGGGAGAAACTGTTAGCTCGTAGATTTCTTCTAGCGGTTCCTGTTCAGCATTATCTAGGGGTCCACATTCTATTGAGCGTCCCCACAGATTCTGGTCAATGCTGTAAGGGTCAGACAGGTGTGGGATGCTGATGCATTTCTCTTTGGCGTACTTGATTTCTGCTTCTCTGCAGAGTCCCCACTCTCGGACTGGAGCCATAACTTTTAGGTCTGGAGCCAATGCCTTGACTGTAACGTCGAAGCGCACCTGATCGTTGCCTTTTCCTGTGCAGCCATGTGCAACGGCTATTGCGCCTTCTTTTTGTGCGATTTCGACAAGTTTTTTTGCAATTAGTGGACGTCCTAGGGCTGTTGCCATCGGATATTTTCCTTCGTATAGGGCGTTTGCTTTTATGGCTGGAAAGACATAGTTTTGGACGAACTCTTCTGTGCCGTCCACTGAGTAATGGTTTTTGGCGCCTAGGCTGCGGGCTTTGTCTGCGACCTTTTTTAGGTCCGTTTGTTGCCCCAGTTCCATCGTGAATGTTACAACGTCCACGTCGTATTCTTCCTGTAGCCATTTTATGAGAACAGACGTGTCTAATCCGCCGGAGTAGGCTAATATTATCGTGTCTTTCATTGTGCTTCCCAGTTTCAGGTTGATAATTCGGGAAATGCTTATATAGATTTTGGTCAATATTCTACCAAAACGGGCAAACGTGACCGAAAATGGTCAAATCGATATCGAAAACCGTCCAGAACCTCATAGAAGAAGATCTCTCCCTACAGGACGCTCTGCAAAGAGACTACGCAAACTACAGCGCAATAGCCAGAATGCTCATGTCAAAAATAAAAGAAACAGCCGACAGCCAAGTTAACATTGAAAGCATAATAACCGCGGTTAAACGAGCAAAAATAAACTACACGATCCTGCAGGGAGAAATAACAAAGGTTGTTGCGGGAAGCGGCTTAAATATAAGAACAGACATGGCGAAAGTTTCTGTAGAAAAAACCAAAGAGAACTTGGAGAAGATAAGAAAAACTTTGGCAACATTCTCTGGAGACTTTCTTCAAGTCATAGAAGGAAACTCTGTGGTCACGTTGATTTCTGACCTAAGTTCCTTTGGTAAAATTAGTTATCTTTTCTCCAAGAAGGATGTGATAGACCAGAAACAGAACCTCGCAACGGTCATCATCCGTAGCCCGGACGAGATAACATCCACTCCGGGATGTGTGCAGGCATTCTATAATGCGGTTTCGAGGCGGCACATCAATATAGAGGAGACCATGAGCTGCTACACAGAAACGATAATCGTTTTAGCCATGGAAGACGTGAGCAAAGCCTTCGCAGCACTCACAGACATCATAACTGAAGCAAGAAGAAAAACAAACTAGAATCATATTACGATACTAATAACAGTGGATTGTTGAAAACAAGCTGCTTCCTGAAAAACTAAGCAACATAAAGTTGTGCAGTTTATAGTTCTCTTGGTACAAGGGCAATGTTGAAGGCAACTGTTTTGCCGCCGTGCTTCCGGTCACATTTCACGGTTACAGTCTCGCCATCCTCGCTGATGTACACAACTTTGCCAAAGTGGCCAGACTCCTGATGAAACACGCTGTGCACAGGAATCTTCATCTTATCCCCAACCTTAAGGTTCGCCATCAATACATCCTCCGCAAACAACAAAAAACATGGTTCCAGAACAGAACCACGTTATGTTGCATAACTTCTTCCCGATAAGAAAAGAGCAACTATTAAACATTACCTGAACAAAAAAATCTTACCCCAGAAACTGACGCTTTCCCTAAAAAACAGCAATAAATGAAGAAAAAAACCATAAGCTAAAGAAAAACCAACTGAAACCCGCACCTTTTCTGGAGCACAAACTAAAAAAACAAAAAAGGTTCAGCAATCAGAGAATATTGTGCAAAGAGCTTATCTACGTGTGTTCACTATTGATTTACTGAAGGAAAACTGATGCCTAGAGACCCTGTATGTGGCGTAATTCTGAACGAAAAAACGGGTAAATATAAGATAACCCACGACGGAGAAACATATTACTTCTGTAGCGTAAAATGCAAAAAGAAGTTCAAAAGAAACCGAAGTAAATTCGCCGACAAATAGTCTTTTTTTTAGTGCATACCCACGTATTTCACTACAACACGTTCTTCTATAAACCGCAACAACTGATAACCAAACAGTATAGCGGCAACATATGTGGGCC
>JAFGGM010000067.1 GCA_016930555.1 Candidatus Bathyarchaeum sp. | reverse complement strand
GATGGAGATGAGCCCCGTCATCCTCAAGGCTGTATCTCTCAGGCATGGAGCGTCGCTGAGCCGTTAAGGGCGTATGTTGAGGATGTGGCTCTTGTTAGGCCAACCTATGAAAAAGAAGTTCTAGCGAACCTTATGTAATACTAGCGTCAAAAGTGAATTTTCAAAATAGAGAATAATTTATCTAATTTTACGCCAATACGCTACTATGACCGATACGAAAGAGCTTCCTAACGTCAAAGACCTTGATTTCTGTGCGCGTAACATCAAATAGTAATTGGTAACTTACGGATAGCCTAATAGTAATTCATTGTTGAAAAATGGCTTTTTTCTGTTTTTCAGCACAGCAAAAACTGTTTAAAACAAAAAATTATTGGTAGATAAGAAGTTATAAAAGGGGCAGAGAACCATTTTGCATCTCGGAAACTCGCCCTTTAGTTTAGTGATCAAAAATGACAGACATTTGTTTAATGTTTGAGGTTCATCAGCCCTTCAGGCTGAACCGAAATTTTCACTCTGACCTGCTAGCTAAAGGAAAAGTAAGAAAAAACGACCTTTTTAACCTCTATTTCGATAATGGGCTTAACCGCTACATTTTCGAGAGAGCCGCAAGAAAATGCTACTTTCCTTCAAACAACATAATTCTTGAACAGATTAAAGAAAGCAAGAAAGCAGGAAAACCCTTCAAGGTGACCTACGGAATATCAGGAGTCTTTCTTGAACAATGTGAAATGTGGAAACCAGAGCTCATTGAATCCTTCAAACAGCTTGCTGACACTGGATGTGTTGAATTCATGGAAGAGACATACTACCACTCGTTAGCTGGATTATACAGTGAAGACCGCTCAGAGTTCATGGAACAGGTAGAAATGCATCGTCGACTTATGAAAGACCTCTTCAACATTGAACCTCAATCCATTGAAAATACTGAGCTTCTCTACAATAATGCTGTAGCAAAAACGATGGAAAAGATGGGATACAAAGTAACCGTAACAGAAGGCATCGAAAGAATCCTCGCAGGAAGAAGCCCCAACTACGTTTACAAAGCCAAAGACTCGGAGCTCCGGGTATTGCTTCGCAACTACCGCCTCTCAGACGATATAGGATTCCGTTTTTCTTCGCCATGGTGGAACGAGTATCCGTTAGATGCAACCAAGTACGCGAGTTGGTTAGCCTCAGACCAAGGGCAAGTTATTACAATCTTTGTTGACTACGAAACCTTTGGGGAACACCACTGGCCAGAATGTGGAATCCACGAATTCCTTAGGGCGTTACCCCACGAAGTAAACAGATGGCATCATCTAAACTGGCGAACACCCTCAGAGGTCATTAAACTTCATGAACCAGTGGACGAAATAGACGTCAACGAATATAACACAATTTCATGGGCGGATATTGAACGAGACCCCAGTGCATGGATCGGCAATCCAATGCAGAATATCTGTTACGGCTCCCTGAAAGAAATGGAGCAACTGGTTAAAGGAATTGGTGATAAAACCCTTATGAAGCTCTGGCGTTACCTCCAGCTAAGCGACCATCTTTACTACCTCAGCATGAAAGGGGGCGGACCCGGAGATGTCCACAATTACTTCAGCTCCATGGGTAGCCCAGTGGAAGCTTTCGCTGTCTACTCCAGAATCCTCTCGGACCTTGAAGCCAGAATCCACTTGGAACTGGAGAAACCTGAACTCGCGGCAACAAGGCTGCTGAGGCGCCTTCCATCTGGAATGGGCTTCACCTTCTCCTATGAATTCGCCCGTTCCTCTGATCTGACTGTCCATAGCTTAGACGAGTTTGTTTCAGCTCTGAAGAAAGTTGACTTAAGCTCTATCATGTTCCATATGGAAAGACGAGATTTTGAACGGTGGCTCAGTTTTGTTGTTGGCGATGCTGAATTGGCTGACCAGATAGCTAAAATTACTTTTTCAAATAAGAAATTGGGTGGGGAAAAGCTACGAAGTAAGGTTCTTGCCGCAACTGAAACACGAATCAGACAGTTGAAGAAAATTGCTGATGGAGGATCAGCCAGCGGAAAGAAGGGAAACTAAGAAAGGACGCGAAATACAATCATTGAGAGTGTGAATCAGAGGTTTTAATATGATTATAGATCCTGTCTGCGGTTTGCCATTAACTGAACCCAAAGAAGAATACAAGGCTGAAGTTAGAGGAAAAACCTACAATTTTTGTGGTGAATATTGCAAACATGTCTTCCTACATGGAAACAGGATTGCTTATTTTTCTATGGAAATAGGATTAGAGAAAGATTTTCATACCTACAGCGGAGGCTTAGGTGTATTAGCTGGAGACGTTATCAAATCTAGTGCAGACCTTAAGATTCCTTTGGTTGGAGTCACTCTTGTCAGCACGAAGGGTTACCTGAAACAGGAAATCAGAGATGGAAAACAGATTGATCACCCGGACGATTGGACGCCATCACAATACATCAGTGAATTGCCAAAACAAGTTGAGTTGAAAATCGAAAATCGTCCAGTCAAAGTGAAGGCTTGGATTTACGATTATCAGAGTCCTAGAGGCAGCCTTGTTTCTGTGTTGTTTCTTGACACAGATGTTGAGGGCAACACTCCAGAGGATAGAGAAATCACCTCATTCTTGTATGGAGGCGACAGAGAGTACAGGCTAAAGCAGGAGATTGTTTTGGGGATCGGCGGAGTGAAAATGCTAAAAGCCGCAGACTTCAACATAGGAAAATATCACATGAATGAAGGTCATTCTTCCCTGCTTACGTTGGAGCTTCTGAGAAATAACGGAAAAGAAGTGGACGCCGTAAGAGACCTCTGCATATTCACCACTCACACTCCTGTGGCGGCTGGTCACGACAAATTCTCTTATGATCTTGTCCAGAGGCTGTTGGGTAACGTAGTTCCCCTCGAAACTCTAAAGGCGCATGGGGGACAAGATCAACTGAATATGACCCGTTTGGCACTGAACACCAGCAAGTATGTGAACGGGGTAGCAAAAAGGCATCAAGAATTTTCTTTGACTCTGTTTCCAGGCTATAACATCTCAACTGTAACCAATGGCGTTCACTCCTTCACATGGACTTGTGACAGTTTTAGAAGATTGTATAACCAATATCTGCCTGGATGGGCAAACGAACCTGAACTGATGGTCAGAGTGGAATGCATCCCCGATGAGGAGATTTGGCTGGCTCATATGGAAGCAAAAGAACAGCTAATGCAGTTTGTTCGTGAACGGTCAGGTGAACAGTTTGATCCTAATGTGCTTACACTGGGTTTTGCCCGCAGAGCCACAGGCTACAAGAGAGCAACTCTTCTTTTCTCGAACCTGAAGAGACTTGAAGACATCAACAAAAGGGTGGGTAAGGTTCAGGTGATTTACGCGGGCAAGGCTCATCCTGATGACTGGATGGGTAAGCGGCTAATCGAAGAAATTAATGAAATGAAAGAATATCTGAAGGACGTAATGAAGATAATCTATCTTGAAAACTATGATATGGAAATGGCGTCAAAGCTGACTTCTGGAGTTGATGTTTGGCTTAATACTCCTTTGCCTCCGTTTGAGGCTTCTGGCACAAGCGGAATGAAAGCAGCCCATAATGGAGTGATTAACTTCAGCGTCTTGGATGGATGGTGGGTTGAAGGCTGCATCGAGGGCATCACGGGCTGGGCGATTGGTCCTGATCCAGAAGAAAATTTGGAAGAGGCAGAGAGAAGACACCGAGAAATCACGCAATTGTATGATAAACTGGAGTATCTCATTATTCCCAAATTCTACCGCAATAGGGATGATTGGATCCATATGATGAAAAATTCCGTTGGAAAGGTCGCATACTACTTTAACAGTCACAGAATGATGCGAAGATATACCACAGAAGCGTACCTGTAGCTATCCAGTCTTTGGATTTGCCAAAGTTGTGTTACTTGACAAATTTGTCTCTGTTCTTCTTGAATCGTTTTTTGCATTTCACACTGCAGAAGTAGTATGTTTCGCCTTGGTGGCGCATATGGAATTTTGCTGTTTTTTCGTTTAGAATTACACCACAGACCGGGTCTCTAGGCATGATGCTTCGTTTAGTCATTTGTTGGTTGTTTCTATATGAGATTGTTGTAGTTGTTGAATTTTTGTTAGGTTTGTTGGTATGTTATCGAATTGATTGTTTGATGGTTGTTCTGTGGTTACCGATGACTTTATATGAAAGAATATACATATGAAAAATCATTCATGAAAATTGTAGGTGTACACGAATCATGACCGAAAACCAAATGTTCTGTTACCAATGCGAACAAACCTTCAACGAAACAGGATGCACACAATATGGTGTCTGTGGAAAAAGCCCAGAAGTAGCAGCACTACAAGACCTACTAATATACACACTACAAGGACTCTCACAAGTAGCCACAGAAGCCAGAAAACACGAAATAACCGACGAACAAATTGACATATTCACATGCAAAGCCCTCTTCTCCACACTAACAAACGTAAACTTCGATCCCAACCGCTTCGTAGACCTAATAAAAAAAACAGTTCAATTACGTGACTCGTTACGAAAGAAGGTTGAAAACGCTGGCGGAACCATAAAATCGGCTGATCCCGTAACTTTTATCCCAAAAGACTCTATCACGGAATTGGTAAAGCAAGGCAAATTGGTGGGCATCAAATCTGACCCAAACGTGGACCCTGATGCACATTCTCTTTCATGGCTTCTCATCTATGGAATCAAGGGAATAGCAGCGTACACTGACCATGCCTATATTCTTGGGCAAAAAGACCCCAAGTTATTTGCTTTCATTCATGAGGCTCTCGCTGCTACACTAGATAAATCCCTATCTGTAAACGAGCTAATTGCGTTGGTTCTCAAATGTGGCGAAGTAAACCTCCGAGCCATGGAGCTTTTAGACGCAGGAAACACCGGAAAATATGGTCATCCTGTGCCAACCAAAGTGCCTCTTAGCGCAAAGAAGGGTAAAGCAATCCTTGTTTCAGGACACGACCTCCAAGACCTAGAAGAAATTCTTAAACAAACCAAAGACAAAGGAATCTACGTTTACACCCATGGAGAAATGTTACCTGCCAACGGTTATCCAGAACTAAAAAAGTACCCTCACTTTTTTGGAAACTATGGAACTGCATGGCAAAACCAGCAAAAAGAATTCAAAACATTTCCTGGAGCAATCCTGATGACCACCAACTGTATTCAGCGTCCCCTCCGAAACTATGAAGGCAACATCTTCACAACTGGACTCGTTGGATGGCCAGGAGTAACCCACATTGCTGACAAAGATTTCAGTCCAGTAATCAAAAAGGCGTTGGAATTGCCTGGATTTCAGGAAGATACGGACGGAAAAAGTGTGATGGTTGGCTTCGCTCGAAACGCTATACTGAGTCTTGCAGACAAAGTTGTTGAGGTAGTGAAAAGCAAGAACCTTAGGCACATTATTCTGGTGGGAGGCTGTGACGGAGCAAAGCCAGGAAGAAACTACTACACTGAATTGGTCGAAAAAGCTCCAGATGACACAATAATTCTTACTTTGGCATGTGGCAAATTCAGGTTCTTTGACAAAGACTTAGGCACCTTAGATGACTTGCCGAGGCTTCTTGATGTGGGACAATGCAACGATGCCTATTCAGCGATAAAGGTTGCTGTGGCGCTGGCAGACGTGTTTGGCGTAGAAGTCAACGATCTTCCCCTCTCTTTGGTGCTTTCTTGGTATGAACAGAAGGCTGTGGCTATATTGCTGACGCTACTCTATTTGGGAATCAAGAACATACGTTTAGGACCCAGCTTGCCCGCATTCATCACACCTAACGTTCTCGCGGTTCTGGTAAGAAACTTTAACATTATGCCAATAACTACAGCAGAGAAAGACCTTAAAGCAATACTTGGATAAAAAAAGACTTGGGAACAATCATGAAAAAGGGGTTAAGTGAAATCTGCTACAAGTTTTTTCTGAATCTATCGAATCCTACACGTTTAGCTGTTCTGGAGCAGTTGATGAACCAGCCCCTTAGCGTGAATGAACTCGCTGACACCCTTGGACAAGAACAGAGCATGATTTCACACAACCTTAAACCTCTTCTTGAATGCAACTTCGTTTACACAGAAAAACAAGGAAAACAACGTATCTATTCTGCCAACAAAGAAACTATCGGTGCACTCTTCAAAGCAGTCGAGAATCATGCTGAGAAGTTTTGCCCAACAGGCGGAAAATGTCACCTGAAAGACGACTAAAGTTATGTGTTTAGATAATGGGGTAAAAAACATGAAAAAAAACCAAAGCCAAGGTAAAAACGTTTTTGTGAATTCCCAGAAGCTAGCTGATTTAATTGAGTATCATGAGGGGTCAGTAGTTAGTCGAACAATAATAGACAAAAAGACAGGAACTGTAACCCTCTTTGCTTTTGATGAAGGACAGGGACTAAGTGAACACACTACGCCCTTCGATGCTATGGTCTATGCTTTAGATGGAGCCGTTGAAGTGACAATATCGGGCAAAATGTTTCCATTAACGAAGGGAGAAATGATTATAATGCCCGCCAACGAACCCCATGCCCTGAAAGCAACTAAACGTTTCAAGATGCTACTGACAATGATAAAATCGTAGCTGCCGCCCTCAAAAAGAGAAAGATTAGCCAATTAGATGAAACAGGCTAATTCTGTTGCTTTACTTATGATTGCTAAAGCTGCTACTTTACTACTTCAACGTCCTTTATTTCGGGTACTCGTTTCTTTATGCAATTTACAACTCCCCACTGCAGAGTCATAGCTGACATTGGGCAACCGTTGCATGCACCTTTGAGTTTCACTTTTGCTATGCCGCTCTCTACGTCCACAAGTTCTATGTCGCCGCCGTCAGCTTGTAGCTGAGGTCTGACTTCTTCGATACACTGAGCTACCTGTTCTTTGACAGTTTTTGCCATATAAATACACCAAACTAGCAAGCAAAGAGGCAGCTAATAAACATGATGTACCTTCATCATGAACTTCTAACAAATATCAGATAAACGAAAAACCGAATAAGATAATAATCTGGAAAGATGTTACCTTTTTAGGTGTGCACCAAATGAGCGCAAGCAAAATCAGGGGAAAAATTTTGATGGAATTATGGGCTGCAGGAAAGCCCATGACCACCCAAGAACTATCCGAAAAAACAGCATTACCCCCTTCATCAACAATGGGATATCTGCTGGGACTCATAAAAGCCAAATACGTTTCTGTGCCCCAGACACATAATTACGCTATCACAAACCTGGGCAAACAGGCACTCGGGCTACCAAAAATTAACCCGCAGCTTGCTTCAAACATACTGAGCCACGTCCCAGTGGAAAAAGCATTCTACTTCTACTATGACATCAACAATTACTCAGGAGTTTACGCAGACAGCCTCCAAGCCCTCGTTGACAAACTCCTAACAGTCGACTTGAAGTCAATCGAATTTCATGTTCCACGAAAAGACTTTGAACTCTGGATTCGCTCCCTAGGAGACCTAGAACTCGCCAAGAAACTAGGACTTTTACGGCTGAAGAATCTATCCGGAGAAGCGCTTAGGCAAGCTCTATATGAAACCGTCAATGCTAGATGCCAAGAACTAAGCAAACTCACAGCCTGAACCTACAACTAACCACAAAAAGGAGCATTTTGGATAAAAAAAGTTACTTTTCAGTCACTTGGTTGCTGATTCCACAAAATTTTGGGGTAACAAGAGACAACTATAAAACCTATTTTAACATATCTCCTCTGAAGACCCTTTTCGAAGGGAGGAACCAAAAACGAAAATAATATTTTCAGAAAAATGCCTAGAATACAACTGGCCAGGGCACATAGAAAGACCTGAACGCGTCAGAAAAGCCCTAGAGTTTCTTAGCGGAGAATACGAGTTTCTGGAGCCAACACCTGCCTCACAGGAAGACCTGTTAGCTGTCCACAGCAAAGAATATGTTGAACGGATCAAGAATGCAGAAGCTGGGAGCTATTTTGACGGAGACACACCAGCGCCAAATCACATCTACCAATACGCCTTACTTTCCGCTGGTTCAGCATTACTGGCCTCCCAGAAAAACGGTTTTTCTTTCATGAGACCTCCAGGTCATCACGCGGGTAAGAACGGTACAGCCATGGGTGCAGCAACGTTGGGTTTCTGCTACTTCAACAATATAGCAATAGCTGTAAAAAAGCTAGAAAAATCCATATTGATTTTAGACATTGATGGGCATCATGGAAATGGGACTCAAGAAATTTTTCAAGGAGACCCAAAAGTCACCTATGTTTCTTTGCATCTTTACCCTACGTATCCTGGAACAGGATTAACGTCTCAGGGAAACTGCCTAAATTTTCCGTTACCGTATTCGACTGGCAACTCTTTGTATCTGAAAACTTTGGAAAAAGCTTTGAGTCAAATTGACATGGCTAATGTTGAGGTTGTTGCCATCTCCGCGGGTTTTGATGCTCATGACGGCGACTTGGCTTCTGTGGGTTTAACTTTTGAGGGCTACAGGGAGATTGGAAGAATGGTTGGGGCTTTGGGGAAGCCAGTTTTTGGTGTGCTGGAGGGCGGTTATGTTGGTGAGTATGTTGGTAGGGACCTGCGTGAGCTCATCACTGGAATAGAAGAAAAGCAGTGAAACATGTATTCATTCTGTTTAATTGCTAAAAGAATGAGAACGCCTATGGCTAACAATATAGGTCTAATTATGAAAAAAACTTAATAAATAGAGACATACAAATCACGGTCTGGCTGACCTTTCATGAATCTTGACGAAATGTTGTCTGACTTCTTGAATCCACCCAATGCATATCAATCACTTACAATTGACGCGCGCGCGCCGTCATTAATTAATATAGAACCAGTTGGAGGAGAAGTTTCTAAGATCATAGTATCAGAGTATGTTGTAGAGTTTAGTCCTGCTTCGTTTTCAAATTTTACTTCTACTGTTTTTGTTCCTTCCCCTGAAGTCAAG
>JAFGGM010000066.1 GCA_016930555.1 Candidatus Bathyarchaeum sp. | reverse complement strand
GCAGACATGGTGCTTGCAGACGACAACTTTGCCACAATCGTCACCGCAGTTGAAGGCGGACGAGCCATATACGACAACATACGCAAATTCTCATTCTTCCTGCTACGTTCCAACTTCGACGAACTTCTCGTCATAGGACTATTTGCTTTACTAGGACTAGAACTGCCCTTAGCAGCTGGAATGATTCTGTGGATAAATCTGATAACAGACGGAGGTCCTGCCCTAGCTTTAAGCTTGGACCCACCACAGAAAGACTTGATGGAAAAGCCTCCCCGAGACCCAAAAGAGGGAATACTGCATGGAAGATTCGCTTCTATTCTGATGAGCTTCATAACACAATTCCTTGGAACAGGAGTAGTATTCCTAGTAATGTTCTATGTATTGGGCGACGGAGTTGTAGACAGTCCCGATTTCTATCGTGCACGAACAATGGCTTTCATGCAAGCTACCTTACGAGAATTGATGGTTGTTTGGAACTGTCGCTCAGAACGAAAGAATGCTTTCAAGGTTGGATTCACCTCAAACAAGTGGTTACTCTTTGCTGTAGTTGCATCAGCGATTGCAACAATGATTGTGCCTTTCACAGGATTATTCGACACAGTACCCTTAAGACTCGAGGACTGGGCCATAGTCATACCCCTATCTCTGTCAGGATTGCTGATATTCCCTGAAATCTTCTATGACAGAAAGATTTGGCGCTGGAGATAACCCATAGCTCACAAATTAACTGCCTAAAATTAGGTAGTTAAAATCCATTTTTTCAATCTTTATTTATTTTTCATAAGTAAGATAAGGTCTCGGCGTAAGCATTCTCCTGAAGCAAAATGAGCAAAGCACCATACAGCCTACGATTCATGTTCCACAGTTTGGGTCTTGGTTGCGTCAGCAGCGCCATCTTTCTACAAATGCTAGTCTTCTGGGACATATCTCAAACAGGAATTTTCAGGGCAACAGAACAGAACCAAGCAATTCTCTCTTTTGAAATTGTTCTAACTTTCTTTGCTTTAATTTATTTCGTTTATATGTATCAAAGCCTTATTCGTCAAATACGATAAGTTGCTCTTCAAACCATTTTTCACAATTTTTGTATTTTTGTAGAACAACAACAAAAACCTTAGTCCCAGAAAATGACAACTGTTAAATATTTCTCTAACCGAAAAAGAGGGACAGTGATTTTGAGAGGTAACCAGATTGGCACAAAAAAAACTGGGTGTAATAACTTTATGCGCAATTCTTCTGACTTTAGCTTTCTCTGAAATTGGATATGCAGAACCCCAAGGAACACAAACTGTTACTCCACTAAACTATGGAGGTCTACGAATTGACATCACAGCTCCTGTTCAAGCCCGCCCAGGCGACAACATAACCATCACTGTTCGAACAAGCGCATCTGATGTACAACAAATTTACATCAACTACATTACACTAGAACTCTATGGCATAGTAAACGTCACAGACCGTGTTCTTTTGACTCAAATCGACCACCTGAGCAATGTTCCCCTTTCTATTCATGAAATACACTACAACATAACAATGCCCAATAATCTCTCTCCAGGATTAACCTATGGAGATGTAAGCTGCAACTGGAAAGCTGTAGGAGTGTCCTTCGAGATTCTATCCTCTGGATTTATCTTAACATACATCGAAGACGTGGAATTAGAGCAACTCCAAAAAGACTATGACGAATTATTTGCTACACACGAGACTATCCTCAAAGAATATAACGAACTGAAATCGCAAATCCCAGACAACTCCGATTCTACCCGAAATCTTATGTGGGTCTTCATTGCCACAACCATTGTCGCCAGCATAACCGTATTTGTTCTGCTACTAAGAAGACCAAAAAGAGTCTGGGTCTAAAACCCCAAAACCCTTTTTGCTTCCTCAATCTCTTCAGGCAATAACTGCCTCGGATAATTGTAGAGTGGACGCCCAGGTCTCTCATTATAGTATGGTCTATTGCATCCTGGACACCCCGACGTTAAAAACGGCTCACCACTGCCTATAGCTTCCAGCAATCTTTCTTTGGATGCTCCAAAGCCAATAATGCAACCGCCACTGTCGAATGCCATATTTTCAAATCGATTTTCTTTATGGGTTAAGAAGTAATGGGCGAGCTGAACCCTACGGTAGCTGCTTAAGGAAGGCGGAGAACTCTTTTCAAGCCGGGTTCCGGGAATCGGCGTAAAAGCAAACAAGCCTGGATAAACTCCTGAATCGACGCACCATTGAATCGTTTCGCAAATCTCCTTCTCTGTCTCTCCTAAACCCACAATAAGATGTGTACTAACGGAACCTTCTCCGAAGACTTCAACTGCTTCCTTCAAAGCCTTACGTTGCCTATGCCAAAGGTAAGGTCCACCCACATTTCTTCCCTTAACCCTGTCAAAAATCTGTTCTGTAGCAGCATCCAAAGCAACACTTATCCTGTTAACACCAGCATCTGTCCACATTCTCATCTTCTGCCTATCGAAGGGCTTACATGAAACAGAAATAGGCACCGAAACTTTAGACCTGATTTCCCTAACCAGCAACAAAACATCATCAAAGGCTTCTGGATAATTCAGTGATTGAATGCAAACCCGTTTCATTAGGCCACTTTTTGTTGCACTTTCTAGACTATCAACTACCTGTTTTGTAGGGAACGGTGGCCAAGTAACTCTGGAGAGCATATCTCCTCTTCCCCTGCTTTCTTTGGCTTGGGGGCAGAAACTGCAGTTAGCGGAACACTTCTTATTTCGGCACATAAGAAGATACACGGTTGTGGGCTTAGCATCTATCCTACCTTTCATCAAGCCAATTACTATGGCTGAGCCCGTAGAAACACGAACTCTTTCAGGAAAAAATGCTGTATTCATTCTGCGGCACCGACATTTCTGAAATCTGCTTTCTAATAATTCTGTGCCCATATTTAATTCTACCAAAACTGAGCACCCCAAAAACGGCTTTTCTAGGTCATCCTTAATTTTCTCAAAAGTTTTTTAGAAACCCCTTCCGTTGATAAACCTGTATGTCACACCCTGACGCTGAGACCATATGGCACATGCCAAAAAAGAACCTAGTTACGCTAATTCAGAGGGGAGCTTTTCCTAACCTGACAGGAAAGATTCAATTTTATGCTCCAAGTTTCGTCTACTACAAGAACAAATATTTCCATTCATCTCACAGCTCCTTTCCCTCAATCTCAATCACAGGCTCCTCCTGCGCCCTAAAATGCCAGCACTGTAATGGCAAAGTATTAGACACCATGCTTTCTGCTCCTAGCCCAGAGGAACTTTTTAACGTCTGCACAAAACTAAAAGAAGATGGCGCAGGTGGCTGCCTAATAAGCGGTGGATGCCTTCCAGACGGCTCTGTTCCCCTCGACAGGTTCATGGACGTCATCGCCAAAATAAAGAAAAATCTGGGTCTAACCGTAACAGTTCATACGGGAATAGTCAACTTTTCAACTGCAAAACTGCTGAAAGAAGCTGGAGTTGACGCCGCATTAATCGACATAATTGGCTCTGACGAAACAATCCACAAATTGTACAACCTAGACATCAAAGTTAAAGACTATGACAGATCCCTAAAGGCTTTTCATGACGTCGGAATCCCTTTTGTTCCACATGTACTGGCAGGACTTCATTACGGGGAACTGAAAGGCGAATTTGAGGCACTGAAAATAATCGCAAAATATTCCCCTTCAGCAGTCATAACAATAGCTTTTATGCCTATCCGTGGAACGCCTATGGAAAAAGTGCCTCCACCTGAGCCTGAAGATATAGCAAAAATTTTAGTAACATCAAAGTTGTTGATGCCAAACACACCGACTGTTTTGGGGTGCATGAGACCAAAAGGCGAACACAGAAAAAAAACAGACTTACTTGCAGTTAGAACTGGAGTAAACGGCATAGCCTTCCCAGTAGACGAAGCCATCCAGTTAGCAGAATCACTGAATCTGAAAATCTCTTTCTCGTCTCTCTGCTGTTCCCAAATTTTTGAAGACATACACCTTTAATTTCTAGACTACTTTCCTGATTTTTAACAACTTCAACCGGATGCTTTTTTTGATCCATCTAGTTTATTTTCGCTTCATCGAATCGTTAGGTTTTTAAGATAAACAGGTACCACAATACAATAACTGACTGAGGTGAAAAATATGGTCAAAGTAGAAGACTGTGAAGTGCCTGAAAATCTGTATTACCACAAAGAGTATCTCTGGGCCAAAGTGGAAGGCGACAAAGTAAAAATTGGAATGATCGATTTTGCTCAAAAACAACTCAATGACATTGTATATGTTGAACTTCCAAGCGCAGGCGACGAAGTAACACAAAATGAACCCTTCGGAACATTAGAATCCGTGAAAGCTGTATCCGACCTTATTGCCCCCATAAGCGGCACAATTGAAACAGTAAACGAAGAATTAGAATCTAAACCTGAACTAATCAACGAAGACCCCTACGGTGAAGGATGGCTTATAATCGTAACCCCAACAAACTTGGATGCAGATTTGAAAAACATACTAGACTTCGATGCAGCTGTGGCATGGCACAAGGAGCTTGCACAAGAGGGCTAAACTGGCTACAGAAAAAGTCTTAACGGTTTTATGAAAAAATGTTAAGACTATCATATCATGGGGTTAGCCCAAACACTTTTTTCACTAAAAGATTTTTTATCTAGGAACATACAATTACTGTGTACCAAATTAGGCTGGAATCAGTAATGGCAAAAATCCATAACGATATAAAGAAGTTACTTGCAGAAAAGCCCTTTACTCTCGTTGAGCTTGCAGAAGCCCTTGAGAAATCCGAAAAGAAAGTATACAATGCTCTAAAGAAGCTTTTCAGCGACGGCGACATCGACAGCGACCCAAAAACTCGCACTTACTCCCTTGCGAAAAAGTAACACTTGCTTTTTTTGGCTAGTTTTTTGTTCAAAATATCCATTGAGAATAAGATTAATATGTAAACCTGTTCTTTATCTGACAGCCAAGGTTGAGATGTAAATGACGCGAAAAATAGTTATTATTGGTGCCCACGCTGCAGGTCTTGATGCAGCTTCTGCAGCCCGGAAAACCGATAGAACCGCAGAAATAACTCTAATAACCAAAGAAGATAAGGCGGCATACTCCCGTTGTGGTCTCCCGTTTGTTCTGGGTGGACACATAAAAACTTTTGATGATTTAGTAGTTTTTCCTGAAAGATTCTATAAAATGATGAAACTGAACCTTCTACTTGAAACCACTGTAACAAAAATCGATACAGAAGCAAAAACAGTTGACATAACATACAAGAACGGCAAAAAAGACACCCTCTCATATGACAGTTTAATCATAGCCACAGGCGCTGACCCCTTTATGCCTCCCATAAAAGGACGCGACAAAAAAGGAATATTTGCTGTTCGAACAATAGATGACGGAAAACAAATCAACAAAGCAATCGAAACAGCAAAATCAGCAGTAATAATCGGCGCTGGACTTATCGGTCTTGAAGTTGCCGTAGCCTGTCTTGAGCGGGGACTAAAGACTACCGTTGTCGAATTTTTGCCCTACGTTCTTCCTGTGCTGCTGGACAAAGCAATGGCTGACCACGTCCAGAGCGCCCTTGAAGAGAAAGGCTTGAACATTATTGTCGGAAAAGGAGCAGAAGAGTTCCTTGGAGACGACAAACTTACCGGAGTCAAAGTTGCAGGAGAAGTAATTCCAGCAGACTTGGTTGTTGTAGCAACTGGAGTAAGAGCAAATCTTGAATTGGCAAAGAATGCTGGAGTCGCCCTTGGAAGACAAGGAATAAAAACCAACGTGCGAATGGAAACCAACATCAAAGACGTTTACGCGGCTGGAGACTGCGCGGAGTCAATATACCTGATTACGAGTAGACCTATGATGAGCCAGCTTGGAACCACCGCAGTAAGACAAGCCAAAGTTGCAGGCATCAACGCTGCAGGAGGATACTCCACATTTAATGGTGCATTAGGCTCATGGATTACACGATTGTTTGGCACTGAAGTCGGAGGAACCGGACTCACAGAATTCATGGCTAAACGTTCCGGATTGGAGCCAGTTTCAGCTACATTAGTTTCGAAAACACGGGCTGACTACTTCCCAGGAGCACTTCCTGTCAGAGTCAAACTCGTTGCAGACAAAGAAACAGGAAAACTGATTGGCGGCCAAATCGTTGGCGGCGAAGAAGTAACCCAGCGAATCAACGTCCTATCGTTTGCCATACTGAACGAAATGACTATCCAAGAATTTGCAAAAGCTGAAACCTGCTACGCGCCTCCAGTATCAGAAACTTGGGAACCCATGGTATTGGCCGCAGAGTTGCTTCTGCGAAAACTTACCTAATCCAACCTTTTCCCTTTTTCTAACCAACTTTTGTTAATCTGTTTAGATTTTTTTACTAAGCAATTTTTTTCCTAAACACATTATCGCAGCATGTCTGAAATCTATTGTTAAAAAGAAAGCTTTATTTGCCCGCGTCACTTTAATCGAGTTTCTTGTAAACGGTGGTTCCTATGGCAAAGGAAAAACTAAAGATCGCTTTTTATTGGGCGGCTAGTTGTGGAGGCTGCGAAGTGGCTGTCCTCGACGTCAATGAGAAAATATTAGATGTCGTTGCAGCTGCTGATATTGTCTTCTGGCCAGTAGCAATGGACGTCAAATACAAGGATGTCGAAGCTATGCCAGACAAATACATAGATGCCTGCTTCTTCAACGGCGCAATAAGAACAGAAGAAAATGAAAAGATGGCTAAACTTCTAAGACAGAAATCAAAGATACTCGTGGCTTTCGGTTCATGCGCCAACGATGGATGCGTGAAAAGCCTTGCAAATCTTTGGGACAGGAAAACCGTCTTTGAGAGAGCCTATCTTGAAACTCAATCAACTGTAAACCCAGACGAAGTAACCCCCAAAACACGTGTCAAAGTCAAAGAGGGAGAACTTGAACTTCCTAAATTCTATGACACCGTAAAAACTTTGCCCCAAACAGTTGATGTTGACTACACAATCTCTGGCTGTCCACCCCCAATTCCTGCCATACTAAGCATGTTTACTGCCTTCATAAGCGGCGATCTGCCTCCTAAAGGTTCAAGCTTCCTGCCAGAAAAATCAGTGTGTGATGAATGCCCACGAGAAAAGAAGCACACCCAAATCACTGAAATAAAAAGAATTTACGAAATTGAAGACGACGGCGAAACCTGCTTCTTGGACCAAGGCGTCATCTGTATGGGACCAGCCACTCGTGCTGGCTGTGGTTCTCAATGTCCCAACGTGAACATACCATGCACTGGTTGTGGCGGTCCAGGTCCCCGAGTGGACGACCAAGGTGCAGCGGCTATTAGTGCCATTGCATCACTTGCAGCCGATTCAGATGTTGTTAAGCAGATTGTGGATCCCATAGGAACATTCTACAAGTATTCATTAGCTAATTCTATCCTACGGAGGAAAGTGCAGAAATGAAAGAAATAGTAATCGACCCAATAACAAGACTTGAAGGACACGGAAAAATAACCATATTCCTAAACGATGCAGGAAACGTAGAAAATGCATACTTCCAAGTTCCAGAACTAAGAGGCTTCGAAAAATTCTGTGAAGGAAGACGCGCAGAAGACCTACCCATAATAACAACCCGAATCTGTGGCGTCTGCCCAGTTGCCCACCACATGGCAGGAGCAAAAGCACTCGACGCAGCATTCAATGTAGAACCCACAGAAACAGCCAAAAAACTACGTGAACTAGAATATTGTGGCTACTTCATCTACGACCATATACTTCACTTCTACTTCTTGGGCGGTCCAGACTTTGTTGTTGGACCTGACGCTCCAGCAGCAAAACGTAACATTCTCGGAGTAATCGAAAAAGCTGGTTTAGAAGTCGCAGGCGAAGTCATTAAGCACCGCGCTTTTGGACAAAAAATAACCGGCATTATCGGAGGACGACCAACTCATCCTGTTAGTGCAGCTATGCCAGGCGGTATAGCCAAAGCAATTAACGAAGAAGAACGCCAAGACATCGAAGACATGCTTAAGAGCTGCCACGAATTCGCCAAGCTAAGCCTGAAACTCTTTGACGATATTGTTCTAAAGAATGCTGACTACGTTAAATTGATCACAAGCGACCCTTACAACTTAAAGACATACTACATGGGCACAGTTGACGAAAACAACAAGGTCAACTTCTACGACGGAAAAGTCCGCGTTGTTGATACAGAAGGAAAAGAGTTCGTCAAATTTGGTCCCAACGAATACTTGGACGTTATTGAAGAACATGTTGAACCTTGGACTTACGTTAAAATGCCCTACCTCAAGAAACTTGGATGGAGAGGCTTCGTTGACGGTCCAGAAACAAGCCTATACCGTGTCGGTCCACTTGGAAGACTCAACGCATCCGAAGGTATGGCAACTCCAGTAGCCCAAGCAGAATATGAGCGGATGTACAAGACTCTTGGCGGAAAACCTGTCCACGCAACTTTGGCTTTCCACTGGGCAAGACTCATCGAGTTGATGTATGCAACTGAACGTGGTCTAGAACTGATCAAAGACCCTGAAATAACCAGCAAGAACATTCGAAACAAGCCAGGAAAACCAGGAGAAGGTGTCGGAATAGTTGAAGCTGCAAGAGGTACTCTGATCCACCACTATCAATTGGATGAAAACGCTTTAGCAAAGAAAGTTAATTTAGTTGTGGCGACAACTCACAACGCGCCAGGCATCTGCATGTCCGTAAAGAATGCTGCTCAAGGCATAATCAAGGATGGCAATGTCAACGATGGCTTGCTGAACATGGTTGAGATGGCCTTCAGGGCATACGATCCATGCTGGGCTTGTGCTACACACTTTGCTATCGGCGAGATGCCACTAGAGGTTAATGTCTTCGACAGCAACAAGCAACTAGTCAAAAACATGAGAAGATGAGCGTTTCCAAAATGGAGCAACCTAAAGTCGGAGTGTTCCTGTCTGACTGCGGAAAGCAGCTCTCTGAAATCCTAGACTTTGACGCTCTAACAAACTTTGTTAAGGGCGTCCCTAATGTTGCTCTTATTGCCAGGGGTAGTGAGTTCTGGCGAGGCAAAGGATTACAGACAATCGTAGATGCTGTGAAAACCGGAAAAATCAACCGTGTTGTTGTCGCTGAAAGCATAACAAAAGTTAGTGACGTGAACATCGCTCAGGCCGTTGAAGACGCAGGTCTCAATTCATACTTAGTTGAAGTGCTTGACATCAAAGACCACTGTGCATGGCCCCACAGAAATGCACCAAAAGAAGCCACTGAAAAAGCTAAAGCTATGCTACTTTCAGCCATTGAACGGGCAAAACTCCTTGAGCCAATAGAGAAGCTAGAGTTTCCCGCCCTCAAATCCGCTCTAGTTATAGGCGGCGGAATCGGCGGCATGCAAACTGCTGTGGATTTAGCTGATTTGGGCTTTGAAGTGAACCTGATTGAGAAACAGCCATTTCTTGGAGGTTTGGCTGCTCGTGCTGGTCGATTCTTTCCAACAGACGACTGTGCCATCTGTATTCAGCCTCCTTCCTCTGACGTGAAGACAATTACTCACACTTCCCGAAAGTGTGTGTACCGTTCTGGCTTAAGCGAGATTCCTAACCTGAATATACTGACAAACGCGTCGGTTGTGGCTGTTGAAGGAGTTCCTGGAAACTACAAAGTTACGATCGAAAAGAAGCCCCGATATGTTGACGCAGACAAATGTGTGGCCTGTGACAAATGTGTCTCTGTTTGTCCAGTTGAAGCTCCTGACGAATACAACGCAAACTTGACGAACCGAAAAGCTATCTACATCAATGTTCCCTCTGTTTACCCACAAATCTACACAATTGACGAGGACGCCTGCAAATTCAAAGACTGCGCCAAATGTGTTTCAGCTTGTCCAACAAACGCAATTGATTTGGATCAGAAACCTGAGCAGGTGACCTATAATGTGGGCAGTATAATTGTTGCAACAGGCTTCAAAGAATTTGATGCAAGCGCAATAAAAGAATACCATTATGATAACTATCCTGATGTCATCACTAACCTTGAATTGGCTAGGATGATTGACAGCTTTGGTCCAACAGGCGGAGCAATTGTTCGTCCTTCAGACGGCAAGCCCGCCAAGAAAATCGTTTTTGTTCAATGTGCTGGCTCACGTGATCGCCGCTACAATCCGTACTGTTCTGGCATCTGCTGTATGATTTCATTGAAGAACGCGTCTTTAATTAAGGAAGCTAACCCTGACGCGGAAGTTTCAATCTGCTACATTGACATACGAACAACAGGAAGAGAACATGAGTACTACTATGAACGTGCCAGAGACATGGGCATCAAATTTATTAAAGGACGACCCACAGAAATCTATGCTGACGAAGAGAAAGGCAAACTGATTGTCGACGTTGAAGATGCTCTTCTCAAACGTTTCCTAGACTTGGAAGCTGACTTGGTTGTTTTAGCTACCGCTATGGTGCCTCCTGAAGGAACCGCAGAACTTGCCGAAATTTTGGACATAGATTTAGAGGCAGACGGCTTCTTCAAAGAATACAACGCCAAACTGCGACCAACCGAAACTAAGCAGAAAGGGATTTTCCTGTGTGGAGGAGCAACATTCCCTAAGGATGCACCCACTACTTCATTGCATGCTCATTCAGCTGCTCTGAAAGCTGCAAAGTTCTTGAACAGCGGCAAAATCGTTAAGGACCTACGAACCGCAATAATTAATGACGAGTATTGTGGGGACTGTGAATTCTGTCCAGTAATGTGCCCATTTGGTGCCATCACTTTGGAGCCCACAACTGAGAACCATTTTGTTGCCCGCGTTAATGACCTCCTCTGTGAAGGATGCGGTGTCTGCGTCGGAACCTGCCCACTAAACGCAATCGAACTAAAAAACTCTACACCAAACCAGATGGCAGCGCAGATAGATGCTCTACTGTCAGTGAATGGAACCTCAAAACCTTTGGTTTTAGCTATCTGCTGCCAAGAGTGTGGACACACTGCCGTAGATTCTTCTGGTATGGCCAAAATGGAGTATCCTGCTAACGTGCGAATCATCAAGGTTCCATGTGCTGGCATCGTACGAGTTAATCAGATTCTTGAGGCCTTCAAAGCTGGCGCCCAAGGCGTCATGATTGTTGGCTGCAAAACTGATGGTTGTCACTATGAAGTGGGCAGTGAAAAGGCAGAAAATAAGGCAGACTCTGCGAAAGTGCTGCTTAAGGAATACGGAATTGAACCTGAAAGGCTGGAAATGTTCAAGATGGTTTACATTGAAGGTGCACAGTTTGCGGAAGCTGCACAGATGATGACTGAACGCGTAGCTAAACTAGGTACACTAAAACTTATGGGAGATTCCTAAAGGAGAAGAATTGAATTGCTACATCATAATGTGAAAAAAGCTGAAGCTATATCCTTCTCTGAAGAGGTTACCTGCCGTCATGGTGGAGAAACCTTAACTGCCTGTTACCAGTGTGGAACCTGCGCCAGCAGCTGTCCCGTAGCTCGGCTAGATTCAAGGTTTAATCCCCGCGAAATTCTTAAGCTTGCACTCTTAGGAGAGAAAGACGAAGTCCTCTCTGGAGACGCAATATGGTTATGCACTTCCTGCTTTAATTGTCAAGAACGATGCCCCCAGAACGTTGAGATTGCCGAATTAATTTTTGCTTTGAGAAACATTGCCATAGAAGCAGGCAACTCCCCGAACATTTACGCAGATTTTGGTGGAGCTTTAATTGCTGATGGACGAATTGTTGCGATTTCCAAGTTCGTGGAAAAGAAACGCGAAGAGTTCGGCTTACCCCCTCTTAAGCCCGTGGGCGTAGAAGACTTGAACAAGATTCTTGAGGCGACAGGCTTCACTAAACCAGAACAGAAGGAGGCATCAAAATGAAACGTTTCGCCATATTCCTAGGATGCACTATACCCGCACGCCAACCAAACTATGAACTTTCCGCACGAAAAACTCTGGAGAAGTTAGATGTCGAATTAGTTGACTTAGACAACTTCACCTGCTGTTGCCCAGCACCAATCCAATCAATTAACTTGGAAAGTAGCCAAGCCATTGCCGCATATAACATTTGTCTGGCTGAAGAAGCTGGACTGGATATTGTTGCACTGTGTAACGGATGCTTTGAATCACTCGCAATGGCAAACGCGGCTCTGAAAAAAGATAAGAAACTAAAAGCCGAAATTAACAAAGTTCTAGCCAAAGTCGGCAAAGAGTTCCAAGGCACAATCGAAGTCAAACATTTCCTTCAAGTCTTGATAGAAGATATTGGACTAAAAAAAATCCAAGAAAAAGTAACAAAGCCCCTAAGCAGCCTGAAGGTAGCACCATTTTATGGTTGCCACTCCCTCAGACCCAGCAAACTACTACAACTAGATGACCCTGAACGACCACAAATCTTCGAAAACCTCATAGAATCTCTCGGTGCAGAACCTCTAGAATATCGAAACAAACTGAAATGCTGCGGAGGTCTGCTGAAAGGCATCTCTGACGACACTGCACTAGAACTTGCAAGAGAGAAACTCGCAAACACTAACAAAGCAGGCGCTGACTGCATCAGCACTTTGTGTCCATTCTGCTTCGTTGCCCTGGACATTGGGCAGATTCAGGTGAAGGGAAAGTTCCAAGAGATCTATGACATGCCGATTCTTCATTATTCAGAGCTTTTGGCTTTGGCTCTTGGCGTAGCTCCTGAGGAGTTAGCTCTTAGAAGCCACAAAATCAAAGCCGATAAGGTTCTTGAGAAAATTGCGTAACTAATTAGTTTCTTTGCGGGTTTTTTGTTCCCACTCCTGTTTCTTTTTTCTTACTGTTAACGACTGCAATAAAGTTAATATTCTGTAATTCGGTAATCTTCCCATCCTAAATTAGGTGAACGAAAATGGTGAATGCAGCAATAAATGGATTTGGAAGAATAGGGCGGCTCCTATACCGGGCAGCCCTTGAAGAAGGTGCAGACATAAACTTTGTAGCAGTCAACGATTTGACCGATGCAAAAACTCTGGCACACCTTTTAAAAAACGACACAACCCATGGGAAATTCCCCTTCGATGTAAAAGCTCAAGGTTCATCTTTGATAGTTGACGGAAAAGAGCTCAAAATTCTAGCAGAACCCGACCCCGCAAAACTACCTTGGAAAGAAATGGACGTTTACGTTGCGATTGAATCAACAGGAAGATTCAGATCAAGAGATGCAGCTAGCAAACACTTAACCGCTGGAGCAAAAAAGGTTCTTGTTTCAGCTCCGATGAGTCCAGCAACTAGCGCTGACCTAACCGTTGTTTATGGCGTTAATGACAACCTGTATAATCCCAAAGAACATAGTATAATGTCCTTGGCTTCATGTACTACTAACTGTTTGGCTCCAGTCGCCAAAGTTCTCAATGAGAACTTCGGAATTGAGAAAGGTCTAATGACCACAGTTCATGCAGTGACTAACGACCAGAGACTTCTTGACATGCAACACAGTGACCTTAGACGCGCTAGATCAGCAGCCTTCAACATGATTCCTACATCAACGGGTGCAGCAACAGCAGTTGGTTTAGCCCTTCCAATGCTCAACAAAAAACTGAATGGTATCTCATTACGTATTCCACTACCTGACGTTTCTATAGTTGACTTGGTGGCAATTCTGAAAAAAGAAGCTACCCCAGAAGAAATCAATGCAGCTCTCAAGAAGGCAGCTGAAGGTCCATTGAAAGGCGTACTCAGTTACAGTGAAGAGCCTCTTGTCTCGTCAGACATTATTCACAACAATAATTCAGCTATCATAGACGGACAGTTAACCATGACCATCGGTAACTTGGTAAAAGTTTTCGCATGGTACGACAACGAGTGGGGCTACTCCGTCAAGATGGCACGCATGATCGAAAAGATCTGCAATATGGCCTAAACGGAAAACAGCAAAACTCTCAAATCCCACCCTTTTCTTTTTTTAATTATTGTAGGTGATAAAATGCCAAAATTCTTGACAATGGACGATTTCGATCTAAAAGATAAGACAGTCCTTTTGCGAGTGGACTTTAACTCTCCCCTTGACCCACAAACCAAACAGATAATCAATGACAAGAGAATCCGCGCCCACGCAGACGCAACCATCAAAGAACTTGTTCAAAAAGGCGCAAAAACTGTAATCTTAGCCCATCAGGGCAGACCTGGAGATGCAGACTTTATTCCTCTTAATGAACATGCTGAGCTTCTCGGCAAAGCGTTAGAAATGCCTGTCAAGTATGTGGATGATGTTTTTGGGGAGGCTGCACAGAATGCAATCAAGGCGTTGAAGAGCGGAGAAGTTCTGGTCTTAGGGAACGTTCGAGGAGTTTCAAATGAGCAAACGAAGGCGTCGCCTGAAGAGCACGCTAAAACCGAGTTCGTGAAGAATCTTGCTCCTCTGGCAGACATCTTCATTAATGATGCTTTCGCTGCGGCTCACAGGGCTCACATCTCAATGGTTGGCTTCACCGCTGTTTTACCTAGCGCCGCTGGCAGAATAATGGAGCAGGAACTCAAAGCATTAGGTAAAGTTCTGGAGGCTCCTGAAAAGCCCTCAGTGTTTGTGATTGGCGGAGCAAAGGGCGACGACTCATTAGATATATCCAATTATGTGCTGAAGAACAGCATCGCAGACTACGTTCTAACAGGCGGAGTAATTGGGCACATCTTTCTGGTGGCAAAAGGCGTTGACCTTGGTACTGGAAACATGGCTTTTTTGGAGAAGAAGGAATTGATGGGGCTAGTTCCAGGAATAAAAGAGCTCATGAGCAAATATCCTAAAGCCATCATTGTTCCTATTGATTTGGCTATGGACGTGAACAATAAGCGACAGGAAATTGCTGTTGACGCGCTTCCTACAAACTATAATATCTTGGACATTGGAACAGAAACCGCAAAGAAGTTCGCTGACATAATACTGAAAGCAAAAACCATTGTAGTCAGTGGTCCTGTGGGTGTCTTCGAGAATCCAGAATTCAAGAAGGGCTCTGAGATTGTTCTTGATGCAGTAGCTGACTCTGAAGGCTTCTCTCTTGTTGGCGGAGGACACACCGTTGCTGCCGTAGAAAAGTTGGGGCTAGCCGAAAAAATGTCCTATGTTAGCACTGCAGGAGGCGCCCTGATAGAATTTCTTATGGGGAAGCAGTTGCCCGGAGTTGTGGCTCTGGAGAAAGCAGCTGCCAGAACCTAATTTTCTCCCTTTTTTGTTTACGATTTTTTCCATATCAGCGTAACTAGTACTGCTGCTATTGCTGCTCCTACAAACGCCATATACTTCATTATGTTAGCTACTAATTCTGTGATAGTGTTTATTTCAGGAATGTTAACTGCTCTCGTGTTCCATTCTTTGATGTATTGAACATACTCTTCGCTGGTTGGGTAACTTTCTGTGTCTGGGTATGGGAATCCACTCATGTCACGGAAAGGATACGGTTCTGTTGTGAAATCGAATCCGTAACCCCAATTACCTGCCGGGTCTTTGAACCATGAAGCTACATATATGAAGTAACTTCGTGATGTGCCTGCTTCAAGAGTCGGAAGACTTGATGTGGGGAACTTGAGAACCATTTTGTCTCCCTGCATTCCAATAACATACATGTCATCTGCTTCAGCAAGTAACTCTGTTACGTTACCATACTTTGTAAACATGCCTGAAGCAGTAGAAATTGAATCAGCAAAAACCAGCGGCTCAAAAGATGCCTCAGGAAGAATTTCAGTGATTGTTATGTCTTGTTGTGGGCTTATGTCTATTCCAATATAATCGAACGTTACATTCCAGAAGTTGGTAATTCTAATCTTATATTCAGTTACATCTTCGGGGAAAAGTCCATTCAAGCTCACAGAGAATGTTCTGGGAACATAATCTCCAGGAATCGGCATTTGCTTATCCTGTGAGACTCGTATCCAATTACCTTGTGCATCCATAATCTCCATGTAAGCTGGCGGATTAATTTCTGTACCATTTACCACTAAACCTTGGGCAGCTGCTGTCTTGAATTGGTCTATCCACTCGTAGTATGGTTCAGCTGGTCCCCAATCAACCATTCCGTTGATAACAAGTTTGATTTCTGCTGCGTTAGATAAGTCGCCCAAATCTAGAGTTAACTGGTTGCATTTTATGTCGTTCCATGATGGGCTGTCAACTCCATTAATTGCTGGTGTGAAGACGCTATCAAGTTCTGAGATTAGAGATAGAACATCATCTCCGTTTTCGTTTATGGCAGAAACTGGTGTCATTAGGTTGTCTCCGTCTACGGTGTAAACTTGACCAAAGAAACCTCGGTTGACATAATTGACCATGGTTGAATAAACGTCGACATCGCTGGGGTGGTCAACAACTACCATGTAAACGTTGTCAGTATAGAAGATTTCATCCCATTGTTGGAAGAGGACAATGTCATAATATTCTTCACCGTTCTCTATCTTTGGTTCCAGTTGGCTTGCATCCAATTTAACGTGGTCCCATGGATTTCCTCCAGTGAAAACAATGTCGCCATCCTCTTCTATGTAGCCTATGTATCCTAACCAGCCCGCGTTCGAAACTTCTGTAACATAGACGTAATCTGTTCCATTCCAATAATAGAGTGAAGGACATGAAGCATATCCGCTAATTACTATGTAATGGGCAAGCACTGAAAGAAACTGGTCCAAGACTATAGTTCTTGATTCACTTGTCACACCATCCTGCCAATGATCAAACTCTACTACTCCTGTGCCAACATCAACAGTTTTGTCTGTGCTGATGCTATATTCTCCCACCGCTAACAGATTAACATAAGGACTTTCGTATGTCACTCCATCCAAAGTAAATATCATTGGTTTGCTGCCGCCACCTGCCCTATTAATAGAGAGTGTGTGGAAGCCGTTTGGAGCAACTGTGAAATAGCCTTTCAATTTATCACTTTGGTTGGCGAGATTTATTATTTCAACCTGGTAACCTTTTGTAGTGTTCTCGTTTGCTGGACCTGCTGTAACCGTAAATTGTAGTGTTCCTTCAGAATCTCCTGCAGCCAAAGTAACTGTATTTGTTGCAACAGCTTCACCTGCAACAAGAAGCCTTGCACCAAGGACTGCCTCTTCGTTTGCTGTGTTGTTGGCTTTAACTGTGATAGTTACTGTTTCTCCTATCCACACTTCATACGGGTTTACGAACACTCTCAGCAAATCGACTTTGTCTGATGCAGCAATGGGGGCTTCAATAGTGAATATTGCTGATTGATCGCCAACTTCAACTGTGTGGGTGCCAGCAATTGTTTCAGTTACTTCAAACTCTACTGTATCAGTTACTTGTCCAGCCAACGTTACATCTTTGGTGTCTCTTGTGGTTCCGTCAATTTTGAGGTTCACGGTGTATGTGCCGCTTTCCTCTCCAACATTAGTTACCTTAACCGAGATTTCTACAGCTTCACCTGCCATTGCAGAGGAGGGATTAACCATTACATCTGCTACTTGGAACTCTGCGGGTTTAACTGGTTGAGCCTCAGAAGTGATTGTGAAGGATGTGGTCAAAGACTCTAACGTAACTGTATATGTGCCTTCAGAATTTTCAACAATTTCAAACTGCACCGTCTTTACTTCGTCTGCATCTAACTGGATGCTTTTTGTTTCTCTATTTTGTTCGTTTATGAACAGTTCAAGCGAGAACTCTCCCGCTTCGTCACCGATGTTCGTTGCCGTAACTGAAACAGTTATGGTATCTCCAACTTCAGCCTCTTTTCGGTTTGTTACCAAATCAGTTAATTCTAGTTCGGCAGGTTTATTTGGTGCGTCTGAACTAACTTGGAATGTTTCCGTTACGTCTTCTACTGCAACTGTGTGGTTGCCTTCTGTTGCTTGTGTGGCTGTAAATACAACTGTTGTGGTTTCTCCGCCTGCAAGCTGAACAGTTTTTGTTGATATCGGAATGTCGTCTATTGCTGGGGTTACTGTATAGTTGCCGCTCCTGTCCCCAATGTTAGTAACATTGACCGATATCTGAAGAGTTTCTCCAACTTGTATCCAGTCAGGATTAATGCTCAAATCAGTTATTTGGAAGTTGGCGGGCTCTAAAATCTGCGCATCAACATAGAAGTAGCCTGGAATTACAAGAGCCAGAATTATCAAATCAGCTAACAAAAATATTTTCAGTTTCTTTGATCTAGTGACCATGATTATTCAACTCACAGGAACAGTAAATGCTGTCTTTTTATGCAGCATTTCATAATTCAACATTGCTTTTAAGAATTTCTTGAAGACATGGTACATTTTCAACGTATAATCTAAAATAGAATTGTTATTGACTCCCCGGACAAAACCAAAAAATTGTTATGCTGTTTAGTCAAGTTCTGCTGGTTCCAGCCAGTTCCGAGACTTGAAAACGGTTTTTCCGCCCAAGTTTAGTCTTAAGCAATCCTCATAGGGACACATTTCCACGCATCGTAAACAGAGCATGCACATTGACGTCATAATTTTTCCTCCCTTCTCCTCGTAAATTTCGGTGACCTGAACTGGGCACACTCTTTTACATATTCCACATTTGGTACATTTTGTTTCATTCTTGTCCAGGTGAAGCACTGGAGCCCACTTGAACCCCTTGAGCTTATTCACGACAGCAAGGGATATTCCTGTTGGGCAGAAACGGCACCAACTACGTCGTATGAAAAATGAACCTACAAATACTAACGCCAAGAAAATTAACGCGGCAACTGTAGCAAAATTTTCGCCCGAGTATAACATCACTTCTCTAATATAGGGGAAACTAAAGTATATTCTACCAATTTCTAGTGGTCCTTCCCAAGGTACAATCAACGGCACCACTGGACCAAGCAGGAGGTACATCTGTTCGAAAACGCCCGATAAACCTAATGCCGTAAGTGTGAGCTCCTTTGTTGTTGCTGGCGTGTCTATTATGTACAGAAAAGCGGCTAGAACTAGAAAGAAGCCTACAATTGCATATCTGAGGTTGTGCAAGAGTTTGTTGAGTTTGTCTGGGATGATTCTGTAGCGTATTTTGAGGGCTTTTCGGATTAGTGTGAGCACGTCCATGTATAAGCCGAAGGGGCAGATCCAGCCGCAGAAGAATCGTCCCAAAACAAGGGTCATTATGAGAATAAATGCCACTATGTAGAGTGGTCTTACAGGATAGGTAAACAAGTAGTATACTGCAGCCAAGGATGCTGCTTGAATAATGAATCTAATGTATGTTACTTTTAGTGTTTGGTTCTTTTTCCATATTGTTATAACTAATACTCCTGCTATAGCTAATGCTGCAAGAATCATTAACTTTAGTAACTCAGCTACAAGTTCCATGACCATGTTAATTCTCCTTTAGTACCTTTTGGAAATAGGTTGCAGTGCAGAATCCTGATTGATACAATGGCTCTGTAGCGAACGTTTCAGGACATGGATGCGAAATTTTATTCATCAGCAGCATTCCAATCTAATGAATTTTTTGATTAAATAACTATGGAAGCCCATTTAAATCTTAAGCAGTTTTCTAACGTCGGTCGCATCTTGTTAGCAAAGCATATGTGACTCCAAATAATAGACTAGTATAGGTTCAATATTGTGATTGATGTTATTATAGTCCAATTGCTGATACTTGTTGGTTCATTAATTGTTTTGGCTTTTTCCAGTCACTACACTATAAAGGCTATAGAGAAGCTTATCGAGCTCACAGGGCTAAGCGAGATGTCTGCAGGATTCATACTTCTTGCAACCTTAACTTCGGTCCCTGAAATTATTGTAGCCCTTTTTGCTATTCTTCAAGGAGAAGCTGGAATAAGTGTGGGAGACATTCTTGGCTCAAACGTTTTTAACATAGGAGCGGTTTTAGGACTGTTAGGCATTTTAGGCTACCTCAAAACATGCTGCACGAACCTTTTGACCGAACTCACTGATATACTTCTAATTACTTCATTGATCCCCCTTCTACTCGTGATATTCAAGGTTTCAAACCCTATTGTTGGAGCAATTCTGTTGGCAACTTTTATGATTAACACCTACTTCATGGCAAAAAAGAGACTACCTGCGGTTGAATCAAACGGGATAGTTGCTCCTCCTAAGAGGAAAGTTTTGCCAAAAGTTGTTGTTATGTTACTGCTTGCATTGTTAGGTGTTATTGTGGGAGCGCGTTTGGTTGTTACATCTGGACTCGAACTAGCATCACTTCTTGGGGCTCCGCCAATCTTGCTTGGAGCAAAGATTATTGCAATCGGCACCTCTCTTCCTGAGCTTACCACGGATTTTTCGGCTGTTCGACGCGGACGCGTTCATTTAGCAATTGGAGGGATAATAGGCTCTAACCTCACAAATCTTACTCTTGTCTTAGGTTTGGTCTTGCTGGCTTCCCCCTTTGCAGTTGATACGACCGTTTTCACTGAGCTTCTTCCATTCCTGTTAATAACAACAGTCATCTTCTGGCGCTTTCTCACAAGAGGTGGAATCTCCAAAATTGGCGGCTTACTTCTGTTGGCGTCATACCTGCTTTTTCAAGCATTCGTCTAATCCTTAGAGTCATCTAGTGTGTAAAAAGAATTGAAAACACCGCCAAAGCTATATTTATTTAACTGTAGAGGGAGACTATTCGCTAATCGTAAAAAACGCTCTTCTGAGGGGAAACGCCAACGTGCCTAAACCTTTCGTGATTATTACAGCAACCGGAAAAGACAAACCGGGTTTAATTACTGAGATAACCGAATCTGTCGCTAAGGTAAACGGGAACATCATTGACATCGAAGCCTTCAGCATGAGGGGGCTCTTTGCCATCTTCATGATAGTGGATACACGAAAAATTTCAGTACCCTTCGAGAGCCTAAAAACTCAACTGATGAACATCGGAAAACAGATTGGCTTAGATGTTACAATTGAATCTCTTCCTGCTGGAAGACGAAAGAGTGGCAAAAAACTTGTGCTTTTGACAACTCTTGGAAAGGATCGCCCAGGCATTGTGGCAAACGTTTCACGGTTTCTTTCTCAAAACAACGCTAACATTGAACGAATACGCATGATAGCCTATGGGGAATTAAATGCCATGGAGATACTAATCGACATAAACGACATCTCCATTCCCCTCGAAGACTTCAAGGAATCCTTAAGCCGAGAGTGCAAAGCAGTTGGACAGGATGTTGTTTTTCAGAAGGACACTGTTTTCCGGAGACCCAAACGCCTGATAGTTTTTGATGTGGACGGCACATTAATCGACGCTGAAATGATTGACGAACTGGCAAAGGCTGCTGGAGTCGGCGGAAAAGTTAGCGAAATCACCTCAAGAGCCATGAACGGAGAGATTGAATTCAAGCAAGCCCTCAAAGAAAGGGTTCAACTCCTGAAAGGCTTAGATGAAAACATCCTTGATTTGATAGTTGAAAACTTGGATGTTACTCCAGGAGCAGAGGAACTGATAACCTCCCTCAAAGCCCTAGGTTACAAAATAGCCCTTATCTCTGGAGGCTTCACCCAATTTGTTGAAAAAATTAAAGAAAAACTCGGAATCGACTACGTCTACGCCAACAAGCTTGTAATTGAAGATGGAAAACTGACTGGAGAACTGGTGGAACCTATAATTGATGCGGAGCGAAAAGCTGAGTTAATGAGGGAGATTGCCGAGCGCGAGAATCTTTTAATGGAACAGGTGGTTGCGGTTGGTGATGGGGCAAACGACCGGTTCATGCTCCAAAACTCTGGATTGGGAATCGCTCTCTATCCTAAAAAGGTCCTTCAGAAAGTTGCATCAGGCGTCATAACCAAGGACAACCTTGCTGGAATCCTCTACTGTTTAGGTGCACCAGAAGAAAAACTGAAAGAATTGGTTCCAGACAAAAAACCTCACTCTTAATTTGCTAGGCATGCTGTTCAGTCTAATCAAGATTGCTATTTTCTGAAGTTCCTGATTTTTAGTATGTCATTGTTTACGTCTTGGAATGTTTTGTAGACATCTTCAACATGTAATGTTGCCTTTTTTCTTCTATTCTGGACAAGTCCAGCCACTAGAAACGCAGCACCTACAGTTTCGCTTATAGGTGTGGGTTCCGGAAAAGTAATCAGAGTAATGGCGATTTTAATGAGTTTAGATTTGTGCCCGTCTCTCCATAATTTTTTGGCCGCGTTCGCGTCCTTAGCCATTTCGTTTATGACTTCAACGGTATCTGCATAACTCATTCCCAACTCTTGCAGCACAACAGCCATTCTCTTTAATTCTTCTTTTTCCACGGTAAACCCTTTTGTGTTAAATGTTAAAGAGAGTGTTAGGCTGTTCTAACACAAAAGCTTTAATGCCATCGAAAACGCCCAAAAACCCTCCACAGAGGCTTCTGTCAACAAAAAGTTTCAGCAAAGCATGCAAAAGCAGCAATGCCAAAGCTTCTTTTTTAAATGAAAGAACAAACTTTTCCATCATCAAATTCCACGATAAATTACCCTATTTCTGCTCTATTGTGCTGGCTGGAATCATTGAAACGGTCCATACTTATTGTGTCTTGTTTTTGTCAAAAAATGTCCAAACATGCGTGTCCTCAAAGCATTCGTGTAATTTTCATCCTATTTTTTTAAAATTTTGCTGAATTTTTAGATATTTATTGAGTTCTAATCCGTAGTGTTAATATTCTGGAAGTATCAAATCATACCACTAATTCTAGAGGATGGACAATTAGTGGGGAAGCCTATTGGTGAAGAGGTTCGGCGAAGATTTCCTCGGTTAACCATGAGTCTGTTTATGGCAATTATATTCTATTTGATAAACACCATTGTTCCACCACTGATGGGAGACGTACCCCTACCAGGAATGTTCGACATAAAGATTGGTACGTTAGTGGGGACTATTGCATTGATATTTACAGCCATTTTTCTGATTCGTGCCCTGTCTGATGGCTTAGTCTTGAGCGACATTTTAACTGACATCTTTGTGAACCGGCTTGGAATCAAGGAAGAAAGGTCTCCTAGGCGAGCAGCGAGAGACGCAATATATATTATTGTTATTCTTCTGGTTGCAACCGCTCTTTATCCACTTATCACAACTCTAGATTCGAGCATCAAAGACCCTTTGACAATTATCACTACCTATGTTGCTCTTGGGATGATACTTGTCCTGTTCTATGATATTGGACGAATCCTATATCGAATAGTTGAACGGAAAGCCGAATCTTTTGCAGACGGACTTGTCAAAATGGCTGACAAAAAGAAAAACAGTGAATGACATGGAACCTGTTCAAATAATCTTTATCCTCATCTATATTCTAACAATTCTAATTTCAGCAACCAAAATCGTTCCCATGTCAGTCGCTGCCATGATTGGAGCATTACTTACAGCCTTGTTTGGTCTTATGCCCTCATACGAAGCCTTCACCTATAACGAAGCTCTAGGCTTCATCGACATGCGGCTAATATTTCTGCTACTGGGCATCATGATTGTAGTGGAAGTGGCGGAGCGGAGCGGTCTCTTTCGTTTCGGAGCATTGTATGCCGTAAAAATTTCGCGGGGAAATCCTAGCATACTTTTTGTTTCTGTTTGCGTCATCGCTGCTGCTGTTTCAGTGTTTCTCAGTGACCCAACCGCGATGCTGCTCATTGCCGCTGCCATGGCGACCATAACCAAGTTATTACGCTACGATCCTGTGCCTTACTTCATCTCTGCCATGATTATGATTAATCTGGGCGGAACAAGCACTCTGATTGGTTCAGTATCTAACATGATAATTGGTGTTGACGCAGGGATAGGCTTCACAGAATTCGTTGGATATTTAGGAGTTTGTGAAATTGCTCTATGGGCGCTAACCATCTTTGTTTTGTATATGCTTTTCAAGTCAAGGCTCGGCGAAAAAAAAGAACTGCCCAAATATGATCCTTGGGAGAGCGTTGAAGACAAGAAACTCTTCTACCGCTCAATTTTCATCCTAATCCTTTTAGTGGTACTTTTCTTGACGCTGGAAACCTTTGGGATTGGAATAGAAGCTGTGGCTTTAGGATGCGCCATTCTTGCATTGGCACTAAGTGGGGCTGACCCTGCAGAAATTTTCAAAAAACTTGACTGGGAAACAATATTTTTCATCGCAGGATTCATGTTCGTGGTTGGGGGTTTGGAAAGTTCAGGAATTTTGAAAGATTTGTCGACGCAACTTTTCCAGGCTGTTGGAACAAGCGATTTAGGGGCAAGCATGACAACTCTTTGGTTCAGTGGTCTTGCAAGCAGCATGATAAGTAATATTGCAATTGCTCTAACGTTTACTCCTATAATTCGTGGAGCTCAGGGATTAAACTCGCCAGCTGTATGGTCGGCGTTAATTCTCGGAACAAATTTGGGAGGTGCAACTACGCCTTTAAGTGGTGCTGTTACTATGATGGCTATAGGCGCCCTGAAACGTGAAGGAATCTCTGTGAGCTTCACTGAAATCACGAAAGTGGGTGTGATTACATCACTTGTTCAGTTAGGCTTTGCAAGCCTTTATTTGATTGTGCGATTTAGTTTATGGATGTGAATAGTTTGGTAAAGAAATGGATCGAATCAAGAGACAAACAACCCGAAACCGAGTATGAAGAGGCTAAACGAAAATTTGAAATGGCTATTGGAAAACCCTTCATTACATTGAGCGTGGAAATTCCAACAGGATTCGAAAGATTCAGTAACGAGTTTCTGAAACTGGAAAAAGATTATCAGTTCCACGAAGAAGTTAAGGACCTGATAAAGAAACGTCTCCTGCTTTATTCGCGCAATAAAAACCATCCGTAGCAGAAATGGCTCTTTCTTTCCTGGTTACTGTTTAGTCTTATCCAGATTACCATTTTTTGGTGGCTTTCCTTCAAGTATTAAACAGTTTGTTTCTAGTGTAGCTCTAAAACTGTTTATCTGGTAGAAACTGTTTCCTGAATATGTTTCTGGGATTTCTTTGTGGGATTGTATCAGTAATCGCCTAGAATCTCCTTCAGAGATTCCACTTCTTCTCGAATGGATGCTACTTCCTTTTCTAATGTGTCTGCCTTTTCTTGACCTGCTCTCTTGAGTTCTTCTATTTCGTCCAGAAGTTCAGATTTCTGGAGTTTTAGTTTCTCGATTTTGTCTTTTAAATCCCCCAAGCTGTAAACAAGACTCCTTTCAATTCCTTTAATCTCATTAACTACGCCTTTAAGAGTTGCTCTCTCTTTTTCTTTCCCCAAAACTTCTCGGAATCCTTTCTCACATTTGGGGCATGTGAAAAGTCCTATTGTAAGCTTGAAGCGTTCACCTGTTCTGCTGGGTCTGCCAACCATTGCCCATATTTTGGTTGGGACATATGTTTTCGTTCCACATCGGGGACACTCTGGCAATTATGATTCCTCAGTAATAGTTGAGTGTTTTCGTTAAAAATTTTTTCAATGCTTTGCAGTCTCCTTGTATTGTGGCATTTGATACCCGAAGTTTTTGGTAAATGGTTTGAGCCTTTTTTGAATTAAGCTTTTGTTTGAGGAAAACCGCTGATATTTCATTCATTTATCTATACTTTAACAGAATAAATATTCATTTATTACACAATTTTTATGTGTTTTTCTCCAATTATGAGCTTAAATTGAATTGTGGTGAAGATGGGGGACCATGAAAAATATGAAAAAACCGAATACGAACCAGAAACAAAATCAATCTGCAATAAAACCGAAATCAATGAACCATGGTACTTCACACGCAGCTAACGAACCCAAAAATTGGAGCTTGGATAATGGAAAGGAAATTTCGCTTCAAAAGCGAAAGATCCGTAAGGCAATGCAATAATAAACGAAACGAAGTGCATGATCTACGAAAACACTATTTTCAGAGTCCGTAGAATAACGTCAGAACTTGTTGTGTTAACATACCAGAACCGCGGGGAACCTCTCTTGATTGGCATAACCTCGGATGAAAGTGGAAACCGCTTCACCTTCTGGAGTGAAGAAACTGGAATTGAAGACTAAAATAGTAGCCATTCAAAGTATATGGCAAGGGATGAAAATAAGATGAAACCTGATGAACAAGATTTAGCTAAACTCTTGCCTGAGGCTCGTGCCTTGGTCAGCACGGTTGTCAAAAACAATATGGCTGAAGGAATTTTGTTTTCAGCAGGAACAGACACAACCATAATAGCCTATGAGGCAGTCAAATTTAACCCAAAAATTCCTACAATAACTGTTTCTTTCAAGCAGGGAAAACCCAAAGACATCGAATACGTCAAGAAAATGGTAAAATTCCTTAACCTCAATCATGAAACCCACGTCTTCAACGTGGAAGACGCGATTGATGCTGCAAAAGATGTCGTGAAAGTGCTGAAGACTTTTGATCCAATGGACGTCAGGAATACTGTACCAGCGTACATAGGATTAAAAGCAGCTAAAAAGAAGGGCATCAAAAGTGTTCTCACTGGCGATGCTTTGGATGAGCTTTTCGGTTATCCTTGGCAATTCCATTTGTCTAAAAGCGAATTTGCTAAGGCATTATCTAATATGTGGGGCGAAATGACCTTCTCCTCTAAGCCTATGGGTGATTCAATTGGAGTAAAAGTGCAATCCCCCTATCTTGATCCCCTGTTTATGGATTACGCGAAAAAACTTCCAGTGAACCTAAAAGTAAACATGGAGAATGGCGTGAAATATGGCAAATGGATTCTCCGTAAAGCCTATGCTGGCTTGATTCCAGACGATGTAATCTGGCGGGGAAAAGTACCTCTGGAACAAGGAACTGGAACATGGGTTCTGCCCGATTATTTTGAAAAAGAGATGCCCACAGCAGATTTTGAGGAGAAAAAGAAACTTATCCTAGAAGAAGACGATGTGATACTCACATCCAAAGAACAGCTGATATACTACGAGATTTTCAGAAAAATTTTCGGAAAACCATCCGAAGTCTACGGAGAACCCGCCGGCAAACGATGCCCACTCTGCAAAGGATACGTTGACACAAAAATCGGCTTCTGCAGAATCTGCGGAAACTACCCCATATAAAAAATAGTAAGTTGTTGGGCATCAACTGCCCAATCACAACCATTTTTTGTCCAACCGTGCCCAAAACTATAAAGAGCCTAATAGAAGTACATTGGTGAAAACAGTATTTTCTGATTTTCTGTGCTAAGTAAATCGGTAAAAAGAAAACTATAGTGAAAGAAGTAATCTAGAGATAGATTATGAATTGGAGCCGTTCGACCAGTTCTTTGTATCTGTTTCTTATGGTTACTTCTGTTACTTGGGCGATTTCTGCGATTTCTCTTTGGGTTTTTCTTTCTCCAGTCAGAACTGATGCAATGTAGCTGGCTGCCGCGGCTATGCCTGTTGGTCCCCTTCCTGATGTAAGTTTCAACTCTTTAGCTGCAGCAAGTATCTTATGAGCAATCTCCTCAACCTTTCCCTGCATTGTCAGCTGGTTAGAAAACTTGGTTATGTACTGACTAGGCTTCAATGGCGGAATAAAGTAATTGAGTTCCTTTATCAGAAAACGGTAACTCCGTCCAACCTCTTTCTTATTCACTGCAGAAGCCCCCGCAATCTCATCCAATGTTCGGGCAACTCCACACTGCCGGCAAGCTACATAAATCGCAGCTGCAGTCACACCCTGAATTGACCTTCCCCTGATGAGCCGCTCCTTAACTGCCTTACGATAAATAACTGAAGCAGTCTCAAGAATATTCTTGGGTAAATTCAGATTATTAGCTATCTTAGATATTTCAGAAAGAGCAAAAGCAAGATTCCTCTCTGTAGCATCGGAAACCCTGATTCGACGCTGCCACTTCCTCAACCGATAAATCTGAGCCTTCTGACCCGGAGCAAGCCTCTTGCCATAAACGTCCCGGTCATGCCAATCAATCATAGTAGAGAGACCCTTATCATGAATCGTGAATGTGAGGGGAGCGCCCGCTCTGGCACGTTTAGCGCGTTGTTCATCGTCAAATGCTCGCCATTCTGGTCCCTGGTCTGCGAGTTTGGCGGCAACGACATAACCGCAACCCATGCAAACTATTTCAGCACATTCATAGTCTCTCATGAGACGGGTGCTTCCGCATTCTGGGCATTTTCGAATCATCGGGGGTTGTGGCATGTTTTCTTTTTTCATCTTTTTCTCCTCTGTCTTCTTCCCGATTTTGAGGGGATGGCATATAGAATATGGTTTACCAGTTGTTCTGGGGTTTTGATGTTGGGTTTAACAGCTACGTACGGGGAGGATGTGGGACCGAAAACGTCAAAAACTGTTCCCACTGGCTTGAGTTTTTCATTCGCCACTTGATCGCCAATGCGGGGAATATTTTCTGCCTTAAGAATCATGTTTTTTGTGTTGCTCACGTGAAGGACGCAACCGATTCTATTCAAAACCTTTCTTCCCCTCACAAAACCTAATGTTCACACGGAGCGTTTTATTTAAACGTTTCTGAGGGCCTTTCCTGAAATGCACAATCGATTCTTGTAATTGAAATTTTTGTTGTAAACAAAAGAATTTTAAAAAAAAAATTGCTATGATAAAATGTTAATTTATTAACAATTTTTGATACGAAAAACCCTTCTATCTCTGGACGTAAATGCTTCAAAACAATTAAACCCCCAAAACCCCTAAAAGGCAGAGCGAATCTACCACAACTAATAAAACACTCCAAATCGATAGCAAAACAGATAAAAATGCGGAACAAAAACAAGATTATTCTTTGGTCCATTTACTTTGACGCAAACAAAACTCGAGCAGATGGACGAAGGGTACCAAAAAAACTTGCCGTATCCGCACCAAAACTTGAAGAAATTCAGAGAGCTGCAAAAAGGTTAGGTCTTCAACCTGAAGTAGTGTCTGACGCTGCGCACCCAAGTTCTCCATGGCTGAAAACTGGCCAACTTATTCTACCCAAAACGGAATCGAAAGATAAAACTGTGAAGAAGATTGCGGAAGAACTTTGTCAGCTACGGCGATAAAAAAGAGTATTAGTCGCCCTTTTTGGAGACAAGAATCGCATTTACGATGCCATCTTGTCCCGGGCGGGATGTTACACGCGCATTTCCCAAGGACGTAGCAATCACGGTTCCTTTTGTGATTACACCTCGTCGATCGTAGTCCACGTTAGCTGGATTTTTTATTACTCGAAGTATTTCTACTTTCGAGGTTTTTCCAGAAGCATCAGAGATGTTTGCTTGATTAACAGCTAGAAGTCGAACCTTCTCGTTACCTCCATGCTTCCTAACGATTCTGCTTTTTGGTTTGCCCAGCGCTGTTTCTGCTGGGAAGTAGCCTTTCTCATATCTTCTTTTTTTTCGGTTGGCTGTTTTTCTTCCGCCCGAATCTTTGCGTTTATGTTGATCTCCGTGCCAAACTGACAAGCCACATCATCTCATAGATAACGATGAGACTAGCAAAACTCCCCATATAAGCTTATCTTTATAGATTATCCTTCTGCCTTGACAGTTTCTTCTGTTTCTGGCTTTGAGACGTCATGGAACACGGTTTTAAGTTGCCGTTTCATGCTTCGCAAGTCATGGCTCAAACCGAAGAAATCAGCAAAAAACTCTGTTGTTCGTATCAACTTTTTTCTGCCTACGCCCTCCCGAGAAATTAACTCCATATCTTCCAATTGTTTAAGGTGACCGTAGGAGTGGTGACCTCTAACATCAATAACTTGTGTCTGAAGAATCGGTTGCCTAAACGCAATATACGATAACGTTTTCAGTGGACCTGCAGAAAGAAGTGGTCTTGTTGCCAATTTCCTGACATTGCCCGTGTACTCGACTTTTAATTGCATAACGAACCTTTGCCCTTCAAGTTCAAGAACCTCAAGGGCTGTGTCACGGCGCATATAGTCTGCTACTAAGGCTCTAGCAAGTTTCATGACCTTCTTTTTAGAACGGGTTCCAACCACGTTTGCCAAAGTCTTCAAGTCAAGGGGACGTCCTGCCACATAGAGCCCTGCCTCTAGCAAGGCTAACTTGTGTTTCACCTTGTCTTGTTTAGGTTTGTCAGATGATTTCTGTTCGTTTTCCGTCAAGGACAGGGTCTCCTGTTACGGTTATGTACAGCTCTTCAATTTCTTGTTCCTGCCACAAACCTATCTTCCCCCTCTGGGCAAGAAACAGGAGAATTATGAATATTTTTACTGCCTCAATTCTTTCTAGCCCGGCAATAAGCTTAGAGAATGCTATTAATTCCCCTTCTCTTGCTAGTTGGAGGAGCTGGTCGTAAACGATTTTCATGTGCTTGTCGATTTCCAGCAGATAGAGGTCAACTGGAGGAAGAACCTCGGGGGTGGGTAATATTGGCTGAGGCGTTGGTGGCGGACGCACGCTTTCGCCTTTCAGGACCTCATCCAGCACATCCAGCAGATTTTCTAGAGTCGTTGAAGATAACTCATAGCGGAGCGGGAGGAACATGGGTGGAGGAATGAAATCTGGTGTGCTTTTAGGTGGAGGTGGAGGCTCCTCAAGTTTTAGCAGAAGCTTAGTTTTCATAAGGTAGATTGTCGTAGACGAATCTAACGCCACACCTGATGCTCTGAAATCAACTTCGCCTCTATCCTCCATTTCTGTCAAGAAAGTCTTTAGCAGATAGGCAATATTGACATCCCAAGGCATAACTTTCTCTAATCTGTGAATCTCAAACAGTATGCTCAAGGGAGGTTGGAAATAGTAAGGTTTCTCCGTAGATTGTGGCATCAGGCTGCCTCCTTAATTTTGGCTGAAACAACATGAGAGTATCCGCTACGCTCGTAGATTCCCCACACCTTCTTAGCCTTGCTAACCATCTCTGGTTTCAAGGTGATAACCACAAACTGGGACTTAGTAGATATCTCAGAAAGAAGGTCTCCCAGCCTGGATACATGGAATGGGTCAAGGTGAGCATCTATTTCATCAAACAGGTAGAAGGCTGTGGGCATATAGTCTTGCAGAGCAAAAATGAATGCAACAGCAGACACTGACCTTTCACCGCTGCTGGCTCCACTTACCAAAATTGATGCTTTATTCCTGAACTGCACATTCATGTCCATTCCTCCAGCGAAGGGGTTTTCGGGATTCTCTAATATCAACGAAGCTTCGCCCCCCCCCGTTAACTTTGTGAAGTAACTGCTGAATCTCTCGTTAATCGTGTTGTAAGCCTCCATGAAAACTGCCCGTTTTTTCCTCTCAATTTCATCCATAAAAGCAAGGATAGACTGTTTTTCTTTTTCAAGTTCATTCATGCGTATGGAGAGTTCCTTGTATCGTGAAGCCTGCTCAGAGTAGTGGTCCAGAGACAACTGATTCACGGCGCCGAGGCGATTCAATTCAAGACGCAGAAGCCTAAGAGATGTCTCTGCAGTCTCTATCTGTTCAGGCGAAATCTGCATCGGTTCATCATAACCCAGTTCTTGGAGCCGCTGATAATGCTGTTCTCTTTTCAGTTCACACGTTTGAAGATTATACTGGAGTTCAGTGTAGAGCTTGTCTGATCGTTCATATATCGCATCCAATCTTTGCAACTTTTTATCAATGTCATCAATTTGGACCGTGAATTTTTTGGATTCTTGTTTTGCGTTTAGAACTGTTCGAGAAAGCTCTTCTTTGCTGTTTCCCAGTTCCAGAATCTCTTCCTCAAGAGACGCTTTTTCTTTGATGGACAAATCCACTTCTTCTTCAACAGTTGAAATCTGAGCTTTCAACTTTCGGAGCTGAATTCTAATATTGTCTGCACCAATCTTGAGGACATTTCCATAAGTGGATTCGAGGGTAGCAATATTCGTTTCTATGTTGCCCATTACCTGACGCAACTCAATGAGCTCATTCCCAATTCTTTCTCTTTCAATTTCCATCTCTTGAATCCTAGCTGGGTCTGTTTTCAAACGTAATTCCGATATTTCCCCGCGGAGATTTTCCATTTCCTTTTCTAGTTCGTTGCGCTGTGTTCTTAGATTTCCTAGTTGAGTCTTTTCCTCTTCTCTTTTCTGGTTGATTCTTAATACATGCTTCTCGATACGCTTGACGTTCTTTCTTGTATGCTTAACATTCTGGCGAACTCTTTCAATCTCGCCTCCAAGCGTCACTATTGTTTCAGTCAAGCCAGCGATTTCCACCCTGATTCCTTCAATGTCTTCTTTAAAGCCGCTTATGTCGCTCTCCCTTTTTGACAAATGCCTCTGAAGAGCTCCCACAGCTTCATCAAGACTCTTCACAGCTGTTTCGCTGGGAATGATCGAAGAATAGTCAACTGGGGCTCGGTAATAGCCACTTTCGAAGCCTCCTTGAGCCTCGTAAAGGTCTCCGTTAAGAGTAACTGTGCGGTGACCGTTCCGTGAAGCTACAAAGGCAATTTTATCATCTTTTGTTACAAGAGTGTCCCCAAAAACAAAACTTACAGCAGGAACAAATTTCTTGCTGCATGAAACAAAATTGGAAGTAGTTCCATCTACTCCCCTAATCGCGGGGGTGCTGATGGAATCGATTGCGGACATCTCTTCAAGGGGAATTATCTTGATTCTACCCAACTTCATACGCTTCAGAGTTTCAGCACACATAAATGCCGCATCAAAGTTCTGAACAACCATGGCATCAAGCCAACCTGCTGCCGTCGCTTCCACAGCTTTCCTATATCCCCTCTCAATTCTGATCAAATCTTTAAGGCGCCCGTGAACACCAGTAATCACACCCAAATCTGCTAACTCTTCAATGTTTCTTAGGGCATTTTCTTCTGTTGCAACCTTCTCAGCCATTTCCCTTTGAGTGGCAAACTCCACTACTGCCTCTCGCGCAGATTTAGCAATCTTCTCCGCTTGGGCAATCTCTATCTTGGCGGATTCTTCTTGTGCAAGTCTTCTATCTATAGCTTTTTCAAGATTCTTGGAGCGGTTTATCTGGTCTTTTTGTACTATTTTGAGGTCTGCGTAAGACTTCTTGAGAGCAGAGAGATTAGTTTCGAAAGTTTCCTTCCGCTTTACAAGTTCGTTTAGTTGCCGAGTAAGAACTTTCAAAGAGGTGCGGCTCTTTATGGCATCGCTACGAAGATTAACAAAGTCTTGGGTACGCTTTTCCAGTTCATCCTCTACATCTCTGATTTTTTTGCTATTTTCTCCCAAGCTGGACCGTAGTTGGGATGCTGCCTCTGAGACCTTATCATATTCTGCCTGTTTCTGTGAAATTTCCGTAAGGAGAGTTTCATGCTCACGTTTTGAGCGCCTAACCTCTTTTCGGTTCTCTTTAACCTCGTTTTGAATGGCTTCCAGTTTTTTATCGCTGTTCTCCATCACCTTTCTAAGTCCATCAAGGCTCGCGGTTCCAGCCCCAATTTTTGTGGTCAGCTCGCTTATCTTTGACTTTACTTCCCCTATCTTGTATTGAACCTCAAGAAGACGCGTTCCTCGTTCTTCAATCATTTCTGAGCCAAGTTTTCTCCATTCTGTTTCAGCGTCATGCCGCTGAGACCTAAGCTCTTCCCTCAACTGCCTCGACTTGTCAACCTTGCTTCTAACCGCTTCAATTTTTGAGGTCACATCAGCTGTCTTCCTCTGGACTTCCATTATATCCCCGAAAATCTTCATAGCCTCAAACCGTTTGATCTCTTTTTGAAGGAACATGTAACGAAGCAGTTCGTTGCGCTCTCTTTCAAGATCATCTACTCTCTTCTGCACTTCATCTATTCGACCCATGGCTGTGCGGATAGAAATTTCAGCCGCCCGAAGCTTCTCTTCTGCCTCAGCCTTCTCATCATCATACTGGGCTATTCCAACCAAATCTGATATCATTCTTCTACGGTCAGGAGCAGCAATTTCAGCAATCCGTGTAATTGTTCCCTGCAAAACAACATTATGTCCTGTTGGACTGATTCCTGCCATGCCAAGGATGTTAAGAATGTGACTTCTCGAAATCCTTCTTCCATTAAGACGATAAGTGCTTTGACCTGCCCTGTTCATTTCACGGGAAATCGTAACCGTCTTCGTTTCCACAGGCAAGCGGCTATCAGAATTATCAAACTGGAGAACAACTTTTGCGCTATTCGCTTTCTTAACCTGCAATTCAGGATAACCATGATAAACTAGTTTAGAAAGGTTTGCAGCGCGCATTCTTCTAGCGCTGAGCTCGCCTAAACCAAAAAGGACCGCGTCTGCTATGTTTGTTTTTCCACTTCCGTTAGGTCCAGTGATGGCAGTGAAGCCTTGATCTAACGTAACAGTGGCGGTTTTGTTGCCGAAGGACTTGAAGCCTTTGAGTTCTATCTTCTTAATGTAAGGCATCTTTTTCTAATTCGCCCTCGGTTTTTTACATGACCGGGAATCTCCCGTGTTTCACAACTTCTCTATATTTTCTTCTATAAATAAACTATGTTTACACTACAGGATTAAACTAACTAGTACAAAAGTTTTGAGGCTATCTCAACCCTTTATGGCGCCGCGAAATTGCTCTGCCAGCTTTTTGACAAGCAATTTTATCTTTTCCTTGTCGCCGTGAACAATAATGTGTCCGTTTTTATCTAGCCTGTAAGAAAGCCTGTTTTCTTCTATAAGTTTTTTCATTTCTTCTCTAGGGATATCTTTTGAAATCTGGATTCGGATCCAATTCTTATTTCTGGGAACGTTGGTTACAAATGCGCTATTTTTTTCCCATTTTTCGTTGGTCTCCCATCTTTCTGGTTCTTTGAGTTTTTTCAGCCATTCTTCCACGTTTCCTTTTCCTTGTTTCTCAATGGTGAAAATGGTGTATGCTTCAACCGTTCTCAAGTATGTGTCAATTCGATACATGCTTTCTATGTGTGTTGGGTCAGCTTTCAAGACTTGGATCATGGTCTTGGCAGAACGCAGATCATTTAGCACATCTGCCGGAATCCTCTCTCCCTTTTCTTGTAGTTTTGTCAGCAGGTCAGCCAACAGTTTCCACTTCCTCTCGTAACTCATTTTATATATCCTCTCAATTCAAACGGTTTCCAAGACTTTGATGTGAGTGAAAGGGTACATTGGCCTCGGATAGTTTAAGATCGATATACGTTCCATTGGCTCCTTCCAAAAAATGTTGACTAATGAAATAAAGCCTTTTCCTAGCTCTCCTCTTGCAGTTCGCGATCCATGGTTT
>JAFGGM010000065.1 GCA_016930555.1 Candidatus Bathyarchaeum sp. | reverse complement strand
TTCTGCTAAAGCAAAAATTATTATCGTCAAAGGCAATCCCAGAAGTAGCGGATATTTCACAGAAATCTTAACATATTTCTCCATCAGATCATGGTCTTTTTTACTCCATGCTTCAGACATGGATGAAATGATTGGAATAGCAAAGGCTGTCATAGAGAACAGGACGCTGGAGACTGTATCTGCGACACTGTAAACGCCTACGTTAGCATAGTCAAAAAACAAGTTAAGTATGGGTATGTCGAGGCTTTTCATTATCATGAAGGAGATTTTTCCTACAGATATGGAGAAGCCAAAAATCAGAATGTGTTTGAATTGCTTCACGTCTTCTACTAACGAATCTCCAAGTTTCTTGTTTGTGAAATATTCCCAGTTGAACACCACAAGGTCTTTAATGTATGGTCTTAGAAAATACAAACAAAGTATCAGCTGGCATAAGGGAGCAACGACTACTAGGGTTGGTAACAGCTCGCTGGGCAAAAGCAGAAGCGAAAATATTATGCCAATTATTGTAACTGCATAGAATCCACTGGACTGTATTATCGACAGCTCCTTGCTTTTATGCAATGACCCTAATATCGAAGACAAAGAGTCCTTTGTTCCTGAAAACAGGAAGGCGAATGCCAAAGAAAGAAGAACTGTCCGGAAAGCAATATTAGCCATCAGAAACGATGCAATAGTTAAGACTATAAAAATCACTAGACTCATCAGCGTAAGATACCTCACGTAGTTTGAGAAATATCTGGCAAGGTTTGCGTCTTTTTTGGTCAAGTAGACTGCTCCAAAATGGATGAGTCCCTCGAATAATCCTCCGAAGATGAGTGCCCACATGAAATCGAAAGATGAGTAGACTGTGTTGAATAGACCGAAGCCATCGGGACCGTATGTGTTGCTTATTTGGATTCCTAGGACAAGCCAGAAAACGCCGCTTAGAATCATTAGAGCTAGGAACCATGCTCCTCCTGAAACTAGTCTTCCTGGTCCCGATCTGCTTTGATCTTCTTCCATCATTTAACATCCTGATTGTGGTCTAGATTTGCGGTTATCCTTTATGAGAAACTTTCATGCCTTTAGCGTTACTCTGATATAAAGTTCTGGCAAAAAAGAGTTTACTGTAAACAATATTTTTAGTATTGGATATTATACTACAAAATAGGTGGTACATAGCGCGTATCCTCTGGCCGCGCAAGAAACTTTGGGATGCGTGTCCTGTTCTAGGAATAGCCTGCTCCTGAAAGCACGCTCGTGATTGCTTCAAAATTGCGTATCTGAAGCTTGTGAGCTTCTCGAATCAGGGGGCTAACAACCTTGAGTACAGTTAGACCCCTTTCTGTCACAACATAATGTGTTTCGTTGTCAAATCTTTCTTCTTCAATAAGACCCCTATTCCATAATAGTCTTAGATTTGGTTCCAGTCGGGATTCGTCCATCTTAAACTTGTTAATCAACTGGGGCATCTTCATGGGACCCTTAGCCACTAATGTGCAAAGAACTTCGATACATATCATCAGCTTTGATTTGTATGGTGTGTCAGGCATCTCACTTTGTGTTGAAACTGTTTTTGTGTTTTCAGTTTTTTCTTTTCGGGCAAGAAGTAATTTTGCTCTTTCAAGGCTTTCCTTCAGGGCAGTTAGTTGCTTCGCTTTCTTTAGTACATCTGACAATGTCTTTCCCAGCTTTTCCTTAATGATTTTGTTTTATATGGTTTGTGAATTGTAGATGTAAATCCTAAATCATCAGATATTTACGTAGGTAGAGAGTCGAAAACAAATACCATTTCAACAGCAAATATCAGAAATAGATCAATTTGTGAATTACATAAATATCTGCATCTTATTTGATAGGTTGAGATGAACCGATTATGAAAATTTTAGCCATCGATATAGGCGCTGGAACTGAAGACATTCTGCTTTATGATGATAAAAAACAGAATATCGAGAACTGCATAAAGATGGTTCTTCCATCTCCAACAAACATTTTTGCAGCTAAAGTAAAAGCTGCTACGCGTCAAGGCATTAATCTTTTTGTTAAGGGAGACACGGTAGGTGGAGGCGCTTTTTCGCATGCTCTGTATAGACATGTTGAGGCAGGATTTAGAGTCTTTATGACCGAAAATGCGGCTTACACTGTAAGAAATAATCTGGAACAAGTCAAAGACAGGGGCATAGAAATTGTCCCAGATTCTGGACCCAAAAACTTTGAAGGCGAAACATTGGTCGTTGAAGAAGTAAACATCGACAAACTGCGGGGTTTGTTGAGATTTTTTGAGGAACCCCTTTCTGACGTAGATTTTGTAGCAATTGCAGTTCAGGACCACGGTGTTTTCCCTGCAGAAATGACTAACAGACGGTTCCGCATCAACAAGATGAGGGAACTGTTGGAAAAGAGTCCGAAGCCTGAAGCCTTCGCTTTCAAGGAAAACGAAATTCCTTCCTATTGTCTACGAATGAAGTCGGTGGTGTGTGCCTCGAAACGGCAGCTTCCGAATGCGCCTGTGCTGGTCATGGATACTTCTCCAGATGCAATACTTGGCTGCCTCATGGACCCAGCAGTAGAGGAAGCTGACCCTGTTCTTGCCGTTAATGTAGGCAATGGGCACAGTATGGCTGCAATCGTTTCAGGGGGCGAAGTCACTGCAGTGTTGGAGCATCATACACGCTTTCTTGGTCCGGAAAAGATGGAGAAGCTTCTGAGGGATTTTGCGGACGGAAAACTTTGTGACGAAGATGTTTTTGGCGACAATGGGCATGGCATGTTCTATCTGAAAAAGGCGCCAGGCTTCTCTAACATCGAAAAAGTGGTGGTAACTGGACCTAACAGAAAGGTTTTAGTCCACACAGATCTTTCCGCCCATTTTGCGACTCCAGCAGGAGATGTAATGATGAGTGGGCCAGTCGGTTTGGTAGAGGCAACAAAAAGAAAGTTCTTGCATGGCTAAATCATCTGATTTGTACTACGCCTTTTTCTATGGCAATGTATAGGATGAGTCCGCCAATGAAGCCAACTCCCATGTTGAAGACGGTTGCTAGCAGAGCCGTTACCACAGTTACATAGATTTCTTTCTTGCCCTGAATTTTGAGCGAAATTCTTCCCAGCTCAAAGGATGTCATAAGCAGCATCACTCCGACAATAAAAAGCGGAAACGCCGTGAAAATATTCACCAAACTTGGTGAGAAAAACAGTCCCAAACAAATTTCCAGAATGCCCTCTATGAGGATGGCGCCACCAGTTCTAGCGCCAAAAAGGTATTGTGCAGATAATCCTCCTGCTCCATGGCACAGGGGCATTCCGCCTATGAAAGGTATTGTAATGTTCATAGCTCCCATATTTTTGATAAGACTTTTTGCGGTCACGTCTTTTCTGTCAGGAAATAGTTCATGAACTAAAGCCACCGTAGCTACAACAGCGTTTGTTAATGTTAGAAAAAGTTGTGCAAAGCCTGCGTATATGAAGCCGTAGAACATGTCATAGAGAGAAAAAAGAGTAAGTTCAGGAAACGAAAAACCCACATTTATTTGGCTGAGCACCAAATTTCCTGTGGCTACTGCGTAAATAAAGCCCAAAAAAATGAGAAATATGGATGCGGGCAAAAACTTGTTTCTAAGAAGTAGAAAAGTCATAACTATCACCGGAATCGCTATCAGAAAATCGGGGTGAATCATTTCGGTACCTGCAAGTGCCAAAGTGAAAGCTAACCCAAGCTGAATGCCTTTGGTTACGCTTTTAGGAACCTTATTCAGAAGGCTGCTGAGCCTACTTGAGAATGAAAGAAGCATCCACACTAAGCCAACTGAAAAGCCTGCTCCAAGCACAGTGTTTCTTGTCCATCTTTCAGCAAGGGCAACTGAACCAATTATTTTCTGTGGTTGTACAGGCAACGGCAGCCTGTAAATAATGGCGAGAAAAATGTTTGTGAGACCAATCCCTAAAAGAAGTCCTGTTGGATTAAACCCACAGATTACTATGTAACCAACAGTGAAAGGAAGCAGCGTGCCAAAATCCCCCAAGCTTCCCGCAAACTCTCTTACTGAAAACTCGAAACCCCTTAACCTCATGTATCGCCATATTCATCGAGTTGTTATTTAATGATTTGCAGACACAAGCATAACTTATGGTTTGTATCCCATCAGATTGTTTAGGGCCAGAACTCCTTCTGTAATGTCTGCTGTTGTTCCTGGACTCAAGTCATGGGTAGGGTCTCGTAGTTCGCTATCAAGTTTCTGAAGCAGATTTCTTCCCAAAGAAGTGGTTAACCCCCCTTCCCTCAGAATCTGTGCTGCCTCAGCCGAAATGCTTTCCGCTTTGGTTTGCCCCACTTTTCGGGAGATGAATGTGTCTGGGACTTCTGCGAGGATCTTCAGAAATGCATGAACAGTAGCCGTGTTGATGTCTCCTGTCTCTTCAAGCTCCTTA
>JAFGGM010000064.1 GCA_016930555.1 Candidatus Bathyarchaeum sp. | reverse complement strand
TTTGTGCAGGAGCATTGCAGCATATACGTATTCCATATTCTTTTCCCTCCATCTTTTCCAACATACTTACTTTTCAACTTTTCTGAAACTTAACTTGCTGACTCATCTTTTTTCTCGATTTCATCCAATTTTTTGCTTAGGCTCTGCATTTCTGCGTTAGCCTTTCGGACAAGATCAGCGATAGTATCTTTGTTGATTATGCCCGCACTTAAAGCTAAACTGTGGGCTTTCTGATGGGCTGAACTAAGGAGATAATTGATGTTTTCTGGAAGAGGAATAGCCGCTTCCATACTCAAGTTGAAAGCAAACTGATGAGCCTCTTCAATGCTTAGCCGAACACCCTCAAGATCAATAGTTAGGTCTTCTTCTGTCAGAATCACGCCATCATCGTAAACAACCTTTAGGCTGAGACCAACCTCAACAGGCTTAATTCCAAGCTTTGAAAGCAAACTTGCTAGCTGAGGGCTTATAGGCTCACCTTTCTTGACAACCATAGTGTCCTTAGCCACGTAGACGCTTCCTGCCTCGATTCGGGTACGCAAGCCCACAGCAGTAAATTGGCTAATAATCGGACCAGGAGGCAATCCAGTGTTTCCAGCAGGGACAACAACATCGAAGGCGGCTAAGTCGCCTGCTCTAGCTGATGCTTTGACTCTGCTTTTTTCTAGAAGAATAACAAGCTTGAAGGGATTCAGGTTGGTGAAAAGGTACAGGTTTGGTCCTGTCAAGTATGGTTCAAGGTTTTCTATTCCAGTCTTATCTTTGGCTTGGGCAACAGCTCGTCTTATGAGGGAATTTTTGACAACACGCAGACAGGCGCTTTCTTCCAGCTTCTTTCGCAGTTGCTGAAGGTTGGCAGCCCTAACTTTTTTTAGGCTGGCGATTGCTACAGCGTTATATTGAGATAGGCTACCTGTTAGCTCTTTGACTTGGTCAGCTTTTAATAGAGTTGATTGACGGACAACCATAATTCTTCCCTACATTGCCACCTTTATTGAGGAACCCATTGACGTTTTTAGGTAGACAGACTTGAAGTTTTTGATTCCTCTTTTGAGTTTTCCTTCGATTCGTCTTACAACCGCCTGAACGTTGTCTGCAATCTCCTGATCAGTCATCTTTTCGTTTCCTACGCGGCACTGAAGAACAGGCTGTCCCCGCATCCTCACAGACACAATCTTTTGATGTTTCTCAATTTGTTCTTCGATGTTAGCGTTAGGAGGCACAGGTGTAGGCATTTTTCCTCTGGGTCCAAGAGAGGCACCAAGGCTTTTTCCTACAAGGGGCATCAAAGGAGCCTCAGCTATGAACATGTCATAGGTTCGGGCAATGTCTTTCTGTTTTTTCTTGTCGCTCACTAAAGATTCGAGGGCAGCTCTTTCTAGGACAAGATTGGCTCCAGCCTTTTTGGCTTTCAGCGCCATCTCGCCTGTGGCGACAACACAAACTTTAAGGGCTGTTCCAACAGAATGCGGTAATTCGATGCGTTCCTGAATTCTGCCTTCAGGCTTTTTCATGTCAATGTTCTGAAGGTTTATGGCGAGGTCTATCGACTGAGAAAACTTTCGTTCTTTTGAGCTGCTTTTAACCTCTTTCACTGCAGCAAGGAGGTTTTTCATGTTCAACGGCATACTATGAACCTCGCGCCAATGACGTACAAGAGCCAGTTATAAAAATCTTATTACTTTAAACCTGTTCCGTTAGTAGGGCGTCATGTTTTCCTTCAACAATTTCATTCTGAATTTCCCGCGGGTCTTTGCCTTCAACGGTTACGCCCATGCTGACGCCAGTGCCCAAAACCTCTTTGACCTTTGCCTTCAGATCTCTTCCCAAAACGTCCGCACTCTTCATTTTGGCGATCTTTACCACCTGCTCCATAGACAGGTTGCCAACTTTGTCGGTGTTAGGGGTTCCTGACCCTTTGCTTACACCTAACTCGCTGACAAGCAAGGCTGCAGTTGTAGGCGTGCCTACGGTTACTTCAAACTCTTTGTTATCTGTGTCAACGCTAATTTTTACGGGCACTTTCATGCCAGCGTAATCTTTTGTTATTTCGTTGATTTTATTCACTATAGCCAAAACATTGACTCCTAAAGGCCCAAGTGCGGGTCCTAGGGGTGGTCCAGCTGTGGCTTGTCCACCGTTAACCAATGCTTCAACAACTTTCTTTTCTCCCATTTTTCTATTCTTCCTTTTTGGCTTTTTCAACAAGTTTCACGTAGTCTGCGTGAACTGTGATTGGTAGAGTGAATGTGGCTTCCAAAAGTTCAAGGGTCACATCTTCCTTTGTTTTGTCGACTCGTGTGATTTTGGCGCGCATTCCTTTGAATGGTCCTCCAACAACTTCGACGAGGTCGTTTTCGTCTAGTTCTTCGATTACCGGTTTTACGACGATGTATCGTTCTACTTCAGGAAAAGTTACAACACCGGGGACTCGGGATCGAACATGTTTTACTCCCGTTATAGCTTTTTCTACGGAGTGGGGGCCATCTGCTTCAATGAAGACGTAGCCTTTAAGCATTTCAGGCACAAGGACGGCTTTTATCTGAAGCTCATTCATTTTCACTTTTGCTTCGATAAGGTTTGCCACGTTTTTTTCTTGTCCTGCAGTTGTTCGTACAGCGAAGACGGCTGTTGAAATTTTGTTTTCCTCACCCATGAGTAATCACCATCATATTTGGGTACCTATGAGTTGGATTATGAAGCCGATTCCGCCAATTGCGAGAATGCCTAGGAAACATATTTTTATCGATAGCCACAGCTCGGTTCTGCCAGGTTTTGTTGCAAGTTTCAGCAACCTGGATGCTGACTGTAAGAATGTTTTTAGTCCCAATGTTCCTCGCACCTTTCCAAATTAGGTTCTAGTATGTAAAGTTATCCCTAGAAGTCCCTATTTATAACATGTTTTGTTGGAATCGATTTCTTCTGCCCATATTAAAAGAGGCCAAAGGCGAAAAATGACAATATTAGTGTAGTGAATTGATGTTGAAAGAGGATGAGATGCAAGAGGAGCTTAAGCAGATCCGTGAATTGTTAGCAGCTAACCCTGCACTGTCGTCACCGCCTCCTGAAGGACTGTGGAACGAGTTCAAGGCTTTAGAAAATTAAAGTCATTGGCTTGGCTGTTACTTTCATCACGGGTCTCTACGTGGGAGGATTAGTGCAATCTCTTGTTAAGGATTTGCTGTTGCCAGCGATAGGTCTCGCAATACCTGGACTTTGATTTGGCGAGTCTAACTGTAGATGTAAATTAGCGTGTTAGGTGTAGGTAATTTTCTGGTGGCTCGGATAATGTTCCTAAATTTTTTCTGAGGATATACCAAGCTTCTCCAGCGCAACAACTATCTTGAGTTTGTGTTCGCCCTTGATTCCCTTCCAATCAAGAAGTGCAGAATCCACAGTTTCTAATGTCCTTTCAACACATTGCCCAACTATTTCTGCGTCAACCTCCGCAAGAGCATACTTCGGAATCATGTGACCAAAGGCTGTTTGAGTTTTTAATGCGAGTTTCGTGAATTTTTTGTTGTAGTGGGATCCACCGATTCCTATTGCTACAGGACAGCTGGAACAATCAGCAACAGCAGCAGCCGCAGCGTGAGCCACAACCTCAGCAGCCTTCAGGTCTTTCCACTGCTCTGGCGAGCTTCCCAGTTCCACGAACATGGCGGGCGCATCCAAGGAGGGACCGTGGTGAGTGCATTCATAGGAAACCTCGAAGTCCAGTCCCCCTTCATCTACCAGTTTTGCCATTTCTTGGAGGGCATTTTTCATGGCTATTGCAGGGGAGACAGAGACTGTTCGGGATTTTCCGCCGAATTGGGCTTCTGCGAGGTTGCCGGGCGTGTGCACTGACAGGGTGGGTATTCCTTTGGCACTGCTGTGTCTAGATAAGAAAACAAACATACTGGGGCTGAAGAGGCTGCCTAGAAATTGTGTGTCAACGATTTCTGTGTTGACGAAAAGTAGTTTGATTTCTTTGTTGTGCAGCTTTTTTATGTAAACAGGTCTGTTGTGGAAGGTTTCTGAATTTTTTTCTAAGCTGTAGTGGTCTATGAGGCTTTTGGCGATATTCATGCCAGCTGTATCTTTGGTTGATGCAATGAATAGTATCAATGTTTGGTACATTCCTGAAAGGGTATTTGTGGATGATTGACGGATTAAGGTTTTCATGTAATAGAAGCGAGTGTCAGCGCGCGCAACTGTTGCGGTTTATTATCGTATTTTTCTATAAACTACATATAGAATAAACATCCATGGTCTTTTATATGAAAGGCTGTTGTTGATTATTTGGTATGCTCCTCTAAGAAAGGTTGTAGACATGAAGAAGATAAGGATAAAACGGTATCCCCCTCGAAATTTTCCTGCAAAGTCTCTGTGGGAGATTGTAGCAGTTCCACCTAATTCTGAAAAAGACACCGAATTTATGATGCTCTACAAAGCTAACCCTAAACATCCAGCCATCATAGAAGAGATGACAGAGGTTGTGGAGCTTGAAGTTAACGAGAAAGCCTACAAGGAGCTATTGTGGCTATTCAAAAAGTATAAACTGCCGTGCAAACCCATCGACGAAGGGGTAGAAATCAGACACATAGGAAACAAATCCAAGTTCGTCAACGATACAAGCTGCTAAAACACCAATTTTTTGGAAGCAGCATCTTTTTTACATAAATCGTTCAAGTTTTGTTAAGCCAATTATCTCCTCAAAATCCAGCCCCAATGCATCAAGGATCTGGTCGAAGGTTGAGCGCAGGTAAGCAATATACTTGTCGACGTCCACCTCACTGTTGGAGGCTAACTGCAGGGGCTTAACGCCTTTCATAACTTTGACGTATGTTATTAGGTCTCCAGCTGTCATTTTATATCCCAATTTCTCCAACATAAGAGCTGCCTTCACATGCTGAGGAGTAGTTTTGGTGTATGCTGAAGGAGGTTTTCCAAGAACAACATGAAAAGCCAGTTCCTCAGGGTTTTCTCCCCATCGCCTCTGCTTTAGCCGCAAGTAACGGTCTCGGATAATTTGTTTGATTTCCTTTTTTGCTTCCTCGAATTCTGCAGGTGACTGCACCTGCTCTAGCCGATCTTCTAACGCGTAGAAGGCTTTTTTGATGTAGACAGGGATATGGCGTTTCTTTCCAGTCATTCCTTTGACGTCAACGCCGCCTCCCTTCAGGATGCCTAGGTAGTTCTTTTTGCGGCTGCTGAAGACTGCGTAGCGGTACCATTTTTCTACTTCCAGTTCCATGCCCATGGTTTTTTTGGACCATTGTGCCATGATTTCCACTTGTTCATGGGATGGGTTCTTCAGGAAGAGGCTGTCTGTGTCGCCGTACAATACTTCGATGTTCAATGTTCTGGCTTTTTCTATGGTTTTTGTTATGACGTGGCGTCCTATGGCGGCTGTAGCCTCTGCAACGGGTGGACAGTAGAGTCCGAAGGCGGGTGAGCCAAAGACTCCGTAACTGGCGTTCAGGATGACTTTGAGGGCGCTTGGAATAACGTTGTACCAGTTTCTTAGGTCCTCTGGCAAAGTTTTGTCTTTAGATTTGGGTTTGTACCATTTGACTCTAAGGTCTCTGAGGCTACCAATCAGCAGGCTTTCAAGAGCCTTCTCTTTTGTGCATATCCAGTGGTCGGTTTCAGGCACCTTGTTTGACTTACATTCTTTATGCCTACAGAGCAGCGTCTGGTAGCCCAGATTGTAAACCTTAATTATGGACGGGTACAGGCTCGCAAAGTCCATAACTGCCACATTAAAGTGGACTCCAGGCACAGGATCAACCACTATGGCGCCCTTGTACTTCTTTCCCTTGATGATGGCTGTAGTGGATGTTCCGCCTTTAACGGCAAGGATATCTTCGGCGTTTGGAATCAACATACCGCGTTGCCGATGCTCAAAATACAAAAAGTTTCGTATCCAACGGGATACTCCTTGGCGACTCACGTCCTCCATTGGCATTCGGGCTATCCTTGATAGGGCTAGAATCAGTTTCATGACAAGGTTGTCGTTGTATGATGTTAGGTTCAGAGTGATTTCTGAGTCTCGCAGGTTGTATTCGGCAAGTTCTGTGTAGCTTAATTCTGACAGGGGCTTCTCAAACTCTATTTTGGGGAGTCCAAGCACTGCTGTGCCTACCTCGTTTAGGGTTATGTCCCTGTATTTGTTACCGAAGGCGTAGATTTGGATTGACCTGTTGAAGAAGAACTTGTAGAGGTCAATGTGGACGCCGTGCCTGACATGAAAGACTCTTCGTCCAGCGTCTATAGGAATCTGGCGTCGGTCAATACCAAGATTCTTGGCGCGGTTATACAGGTATGGCAGGTCAAAGTCGTCGCCGTTAAAGGTTAAAACAAAAGGATACTCACGAAGAGCCCCAAACAGTTTAAGAAGAAGCTCCTTTTCCTTATCAGCATCAAAATATTTAACAACAGCATCTGGGGGCAGCTGTTTGTTGCCTTGCCTAATTCCCTCTCGCTTCAAAACAAAAAGCTGTTTCTTGCCGTCTGAACCATACAGCGCCACACAAACAACAGGGTCTTCAGCTTTATTTGGATCAGGAACACGGGTCGCCACAGGTGAACTGACCTCAATGTCGAGACCAGCTCTCAAGAATTCTGGAGCAGGAGATTCGAGCAGCCGCGCCCACTTTCCTACACTTTTCAGAAACTCCTTATCTACTTCAGGGAACAGGCTGAGAATCTTTTCTACAGTGCCTTCATCCGATTTGGGCTGTATGGTTACCAAGTTTCCCTTCTGTATTTTGTATAGCATGCCTGGGGCGATGTTGTTGTCGTAGATGTAGGACTGATAGTACCGTATGTAGGATTCCCAGATTTTAGGCGACTCCTGTATTCCAGTGAGTTTCTGGTAATCTTCAGGAATTATGTCTCTTATGCAGCCGCTTTGCCGACCACCAATCGCCAAGGGGTCTTTAGCCACAACCTTTGTAACCGTAACATCCTTATCCATCAGGGGGTCAAACTTTTTCACACTTTCGAAGTGATCGAAGCCAGCGTGTCCTGTTACGCGGCTGAGTTTCTGCAACTCCTCTGGGGAGAGGCTTGTGAGGCAGTAGGGCTTGTGTCCAGTGTTGTCGTCCCAGAAATAGATTTTCTGTGACTCAGGCTCATATAATCCGAGAGTGGCAAGCTGTTTTTTGCCATTGTAGCTAACCGACACAAGGTATGATGAGGGCAGGTCTTTTGGGAAATCGGAGTAAACAAACCTTTCCTTTTTTGGTTGAGCCTTTTTGTCTGGCAAAGGTGGGACTGCTTGTTCAGGTTTGATAGGAGTTGATGGCGTCTGCTCCGTTTTTGTTTGTTTTTCTGGTTTTTTCTGTTTAGGGCAGAAGTCAAGGAGGCTTGTGGTCATTTTTGTTTGTGTCCGTTAACAGGTTATAAGGTGTCCGTATTAAAAAAATCTCTTATGTAACGGTTTAAGGTCTTACGCATTCGGCTTTGGCTCTAAAGGGACGCTTCCGTTTAGGTCTGCTATGCTTTTGGCACCGCTTGATACAAACCATTATGCCTTCTTGAATCTCGAAAACGCAGCCACAAAGGTCTGTCCGCCTCTCAACCAACCCAATATCACCGCATGCTTCTCTGTTAAGATTAGGTCATATAAAATGTTTCAAGCGCTATTTCTGGTCACTTCTAACCTCATGAAAAATACTGCAATCAAAGTTGCCATAAGTTATGCAATTAGTTACCTTAAAAAAAAGAACATTAACAAAAGAACAAATCATGGCCTCAAACGTGAGAAAAATCACACTCGAAAATGCTTATGGGAAAAAATTTTTTCAGTCATTGTTTATTTGCTTTACTTCTTTAATTGCATGATCTAAATTGTGGATTGAAATCGCAGTAATGTATCCTAATGAAACCCCCAATACATAATTTAGAATGACTTCATTTTCAAGGATTGCAGAAAAAATCAGGAACAAAACGGAAGTTGATATTATAAACCAAAGTATAACCCAAGTTTTTTGAGAAATGCGGTTCCCTCTAGTAATACCTACAAAAAATAGGGTATCAAGAATAACTGCGAAGCCAATCAAGAAATTTGTAATTAGAAGCATTCTAGCAACTATTTCTAATAGTTATTAAAAAATTTGGGTCAGGG
>JAFGGM010000063.1 GCA_016930555.1 Candidatus Bathyarchaeum sp. | reverse complement strand
GGTAGGCAAACTGGCAGGAGTTGCCATCGCAGTCAAAGATGCTATCTGCACCGAAGGAATAGCCACAACCTGTTCTTCGTTGATGCTCAAAGATTTTGTTCCCCCTTATGACGCAGAAGTCATCACAAGAATCAAACAAGAAGATGGAATAATCATCGGCAAAACAAACATGGATGAATTCGCTATGGGCTCCTCCACCGAAACCAGCCATTTCGGTCCAACCCGCAATCCATGGGACACAACTCGCGTTCCAGGAGGCTCCTCTGGAGGAAGTGCAGCATGCATCGCCACTGACGAAGCGGTTTTGGCTCTGGGTACTGATACAGGCGGCTCTATCCGCTGCCCAGCTAGCTACTGCTCTGTTGTGGGCTTGAAACCAACTTATGGGCGGGTTAGTCGTTACGGATTGATTGCTTACGCCAACAGTCTTGAGCAGATTGGTCCCATGACAAAGGACGTTTACGATTGCGCTGTGTTTCTCTCGGTTATTGCAGGTCATGACGTTAAGGACGGTACCTCCGTTGATGCACCACAGAAGGATTTTGCGAGTTTCCTGAAGAATGATGTTAAGGGATTCATGATTGGCGTGCCCAAAGAATTCTTTGGTGAAGGAACAAGTGAGGCTGTTAAGAAGCAGGTATGGAGTGGCATTCACAAACTTGAGGAATTGGGAGCAACAATCGAAGAAACATCGCTGCCCACTCTTGAGCAGTCTCTTGCAGCATATTACATTGTTGCCATGTCTGAAGCCAGCTCAAACCTTGCAAGATATGACGGGCTACGGTACGGCTACCGAACAGATAAGGATGAGGGAGATTGGGCAACGGTTTACTCACGTAACAGGCGAACAGGATTCGGAGCCGAAGTACGACGGCGAATAATTCTTGGCACGTATGCCCTCTCAGCAGGATACTACAGCAAATACTACGTGAAAGCCCTCAAGGTTCGAACCCTGATTCGAAATGACTTCAAAATAGCCTTTAAAAAATTTGACGTGATCATTGGTCCAACAATGCCTTTTCCGCCCTTCAAACTAGGAGAAAAAAGCGCAGACCCCCTAGCCCTTTACATGAGCGATGTGGACACGGTGTCAGCGAACCTAGCTGGATTACCAGCAATTTCTGTTCCATGCGGGTTCACAGATGGGCTTCCAATCGGAATACAGATTATTGCTCCGCCTCTTAGAGAAGACCTTACACTGCAGACAGCATACACATTTGAACAGAACACAGACTATAATAGCCAGAAACCAGAAATCAAATGAACTAAAAGGGCGAAAGAACTATAGTCTGGCTTCTCTACTAACTGTTGGGTGAACCCCTTTGGACAAACCAATCTTCCGCCAAATCTTTGAGCCGCAACTGAAGGACCCAATCTTTGTCGAGGGTTTAACAGGTTTGGGAAACGTGGGACTCCTTGCAGCAAGGCACATGCTAGAAGAAACTGGCGCAAAAGTCTTCGCTGAATTGTATGCACCATACTTCCAAGATTATGTTGCCGTAGGCAAGAATGGATTATGCAGTCCACCCCATTACAGGTTCTATGCAGCCAAAACCGAAAAACATGATTACATCATTTTGATTGGAGAATCGCAGCCTTCCCTAGAGGACACATTAGCCCACTATGACATATGCGACCAGATCCTAGACTTTGCACAAAAATACGGAAGCCGATTCATAGTTACCATGGGCGGAGTTGTAACATCCAAGCCAGGAACCGACGTTTACATATCTGCGACCTCCGCGAATCTTGTAAAGAAGCATCTAGATAAAGGAACACAAATTTATGGCGAGGGTAGAATCGTAGGCGCAACAGGATTACTGCTGGGACTAGCAAAGAAGCGGGGATGGAAAGGCATCTGCCTACTAGGGGCAACAACAGGTTTCGGAGCCGAAAGAGGAACAGCCCTTGCCCTTTACAAAATTTTGACCAAAATCATTGACACAGAAACCGAAAAAAAGGACTAAATAACCAACAGTCTCGTTTAGCTGTTTTCTTTGGCTTTTATTGTGTTCAGTTTTTCTTGGATCATCTGGTTGGCTAGCTGGGGATCAGCCTTGCCCCGTGTTGCCTTCATGAGTTGTCCCACCAGAAAGTGGACAGCACCCTCGTCAGTTAATGCATCTTGCACACATTTTGAATTGTCTGCAAAAACTTTTTCCACCGCATCTGTGAGGTCATCTCGAGAACCTATCTTCACCAAGCCTTTTTCTTCTATTATTTGGGACGCCCGCTTTCCTGTTTGGAACATTTCGGGCAGGATTCTTTTGCCGATTTTTCCACTTATGACACCCTTCTCTATCAGCTTTATCATTTCAATCAAGTGTTCTGGTGAAATTTTAGATTCTGGGAGCTCAATGTTGTTTTCGTAGAGATTCCGTAGAAGGTCGCTCATCATCCAGTTGCTGATTTCTTTAGGTCGATTATACAATTGTACACTTTTTTCGAAAAAGTCAGCTAAGGCTTTGTCGCTTACCAAAACTTCAGCGTCGTATCTGGGCAGTTTGTAGTTTTCAATAAAACGTTTGATTCTGGCATCGGGTAGCTCAGGCATCTTGTCCTTTACTTCTGCAATGAAATTGTTTGTGACTACAACGGGAACAAGGTCGGGTTCAGGAAAATAGCGGTAATCGTGCTCTTCCTCTTTGGTTCGCAAGGAAACTGTTACTCTGCGGGTTTCGTCCCAATGTCGGGTTTCAAGCTTAACAGCAATGCCCCTTTTGACCAAGTTTTTTTGGCGCATAATCTCAAAACCGAGAGCCCGCTCCACCTCCTTGAATGAAGAAATGTTCTTGACTTCCACTCGTGTTCCGCCAATGAGGGATATGTTAGCGTCGCACCGCATGGAACCCTCAAGCCTACCCGAAAAGATTCCCAAATGCTCAAAGATGGAACGCAGTTTCTGGAGGAAAATCCTTGCTTCTTTAGGAGAATCAAGGTCAGGTTCTGTGACAACCTCTAGGAGAGTGATTCCTGCACGGTTATAATCAACCAGCGTGTAGGGTGAGGTGTCTATGGCTCCCTGATGAACGAGTCGCCCTGGGTCTTCTTCTAGGTGAACTCTGCCAATTCTGACTTTTTTCTTTTTATTCTTGCCTATGTCAATGTCTAGGAAGCCGTCAATAGCAAGGGGAACGCCCCCAGCTTTGTCATACTGGGAAATCTGGAAGTTTTTGGGCATGTCTGGGTAGTAGTAGTTTTTTCTAAAAAAGAACATCCTCTCCGAAACTTTGCAGTTCAGTGCCAACGCAGCCATAACAGCATACTCCACTGCCGTCTCGTTGAGAACTGGGAGGGAGCCTGGTATCCCCAAGCAGACTGGGCAAGTTAGGGTGTTAGGATCTTTACCCTTGTAGTCTGAGCTGCAACCGCAGAAAAGTTTAGTTTCGAGGCTAGTAAACTGGACATGAACCTCGAGTCCGATACGGACTTGGCTCGGGTTTTCGGCGGACATCTCTGTTACGTTAATTTTGTCTGTCAAATTTAGATGTTTTGCATTCAACAGCATATGTGGAAAATGTTCTAATGAAAGCGTGCATGCGCCCATGCTGTGCTGCCGATTTTCAGAAAAAAGCTGAACTAATTCTTAGTGCAATAAAGAAATCTACAGGTACATAAGAACAATTGTTTGTGTGGTTTTGGTTTCGTGCGAAACTGTTAAATTTTGTAGGGTTCTACGGTGCAACTATGCCGAGAGTCTGCCTTGTCACTCATTATTTTCCGCCCCACAAGGGAGGCATAGAGCAGGTATCCTTTGAGCAAAGCAGAAGATTGACAGAAATGGGGTACCAGATTGATGTTTTAACAAGCAAATTCGAAGGACGCAACACTAATCCCATTAAGGGAATCAAAATTTACCATTACCCTTCACTGAATGTGGCTAAACGTTTCGGAGTACCATACCCGATAATCTCTTTTAAAGCATACAAAATATTCACCAAAATAATAGGCAACTGCGACCTGGTACATGCCCACGGACACGTCTACATGGCATCATACCTAGCTGGCAGGGTAGCAAAAAAACTCAAGAAACCCTTCATTGTTACCCAACACAACACCTTCATCGACTACAGATCATTCCTTAACATAGTCGAAGAACTAAACGACCAGATAATAGGCAAGTCAATCCTGAAGAACGCTGACAAGATAACGACAGTTAGCAAAGAAACCATGAAATATGTCCTCAGGTTGGGCGCAGACAAAATAAAAACCCAGGTCATCTACAACGGCGTAGACATAGACACTTTCCGTCCAGAAAACAAACAAGAAAGCAGAACCAAGTTAGGATTACCCAAAGACCGCAAAATAGTCCTAAGCGTCCGCAGGCTCGTGTACAAGAACGGCTTAGGCACCCTCATAGAATCGGTCCCAAAAATAACCCAACAGCACCCAAACGTCCTCTTTATTTTGGCAGGAAAAGGACCAAGCAGAAAACTCATACAAGACCGCATAAAAGAGCTGGGAATCAGCCAAAACATCACACTAGCCGGATTCGTTCCCGACGAGCTCCTGCCAGTCTACTATAACGCAGCAGACATCTTCATGCTACCCTCAGCTTCAGGTGAAGGACTCCCCCTCGTTCTCTTGGAAGCCATGGCATGCGGACTACCAGTCATAGCAACAGCCGTAGGAGGAACCCCAGAAATACTGAAACACAAGAAAAACGGAATTCTTGTTCCCCCCATCAACCCTGAAGCAATGGCTAAAGCAACAACAAAACTGCTATCAGAAACAAAACTTGGCAAGAAAATAAGCAAAGAAGCGCGAAGAAACATTAAAGACAAGTACACCTGGGAAGAAAACGTTCGCCAACTTCAAGCCATCTATAAAGAATTCAGCTAACTCAGAAACTATTTTATATAAAGGCTCTCATCTCTTCAAAATCAGAAACTGAGAGCAAACATCCATGACTAACGAATACACAACCATTTCCGTGGTCATACCCGCCCTCAATGAAGCAAAAACAATCCGCAAGGTCATACGAGATCTCAAAAACTCCTCAAGCTACAATACCCAAATCATAGTTGTTGACGGACACTCCAACGACGGAACTGAAGAAATAGTCAAAGAAGAAAACGCAGACTTCATAGCAGAACCAAGAATAGGATACGGAAGAGCAATAAAAACAGGAATAGATCATGCAAAAGGCGACGTAGTAGTAATAATCGACGCCGACGACACCTACGAAGCATGCCACATAAACAAACTAGTCAAACCAATACTAGAGAACGAAGCTGACGTCTGCTTGGCTTCAAGACTTGGCGGAACCATGCTACCTGGGTCTATGCCACGCATGAATCATTTTGGAAACCGGATGGTCACCTCAATGTATAACATGCTCTACAGCCAGAGTGTTTCAGACACCCAAACAGGATTCAGGGCACTAACAAAAGAGGCAATTTCTAAGATGGAGTTAAGTTCTGATGGAATGGGGCTTGCCACAGTTTTTTTAACTGAAGCAGCTAAGAATGACTTACGAATCACCGAATTTCCTTCAGTATACAAGTCTAGAGATGGTAAAAGCAGAACCAAAATGAACAGAGTTAAGACTGGTTGGGAAATCCTCAGAATTCTTTTATTTGGACAAGCCTAAATGTAAGCAATAGTCATATACTATTGTCCGATGAAAACAGACAACCTCGTCTTTTTCATGGGAGGGCAACTGGATTGAATAGCGATGAACATGAGAACTTTATGAAGAAGAAGATCAGGACAACTGGGAAGAACATAAAATCTGGTTCAAGAAATAGTGAACAAAAAATGATAATTGTCACAATTTTGGTTGCGATCGTGATTATGAGTGGTATTTTAGTGTATACAATGGCAACTAAGCCCATAACACCAGAACAGTTCTCTGCCATGTATTTGCTTGACTCAGAAAAACAGGCAAACAATTACCCACAAACAGTGGTTCTGGGCAAAAACAGCACCTTCACGTTGTGGGTTGGCGTAGAAAACCAGAAAGACCAAACATTAGACTATTCAGTGCAAGTCAAGTTAGATGATGGAATCACTACCGAAGAACCCAGTGCAGTCAAACCCATACAGGTCTTTAACAGAACTCTGGCGGACGGCGAAAAGTGGGAGTTTCAGGTGACAATAAACATAGACCAGCCAGGAAACAACCGAGTAATCTTTGAACTGCAGTTCTTCAATGAACCAGAAAATAGTTGGGAATATTCATGGATCAGACTGGATTTTACAGTTGAGGCAATCTAGGCATAACAAAATCCTCACAAAGAAGCAACAGTCCATTTTTTGTAATGAAAAAAGGTTTTTGTTGGAAAACTTAAGTAGTAAGTTTGCGCTATGTTTTCTGTCACAAACTGGGGAATTGCCTTTGGAAAGTTTAGAAAACAAGGAAGTTGTTGTCACTGGCGCCGCAGGCTTCATGGGCTCAAGCCTTTGCAGAAAACTTTTGGAGCAGGGAGCGAAAGTAACTGCATACGACAACTTGTATTCAGGAAAAATAGAATTCATAGAAGACCTATTCGATAAAGGTCTCAATTTTATTAAGGCGGACATCAGAGACCCGACAACACTGGAGAAAGCAACAAAAAACAGTGAAGTAATTTTCCATCTCGCAGCCCAAACAAGCGTCCCATTTTCCATGAAAAACCCCCAAGAAGACTGTGAAATTAATGTAATTGGAACACTGAATGTTCTTGAAGCTGCAAGAAAAAATGAAAACAGAGTAGTCTTTGCATCCTCCTGTGCAGTCTACGGAAACCCAAAGAAGAAGCCAACACCTGAAACGTACCCAACAAAGCCCATTGCCTTCTATGGACTGTCAAAGCTGCTTTGCGAAAACTGCTGCCAATTTCACCAAGAAACCTACGGATTAGAGGTTGTTAGGCTCAGAATATTCAATGCTTATGGCCCAAACTGTCACGGAGTCTTGTACGACTTCATTAAAAAACTCCAGAAGAATCCAAAAAAGCTGGAGGTGCTCGGAACAGGCAAACAATCCAGAGACTTTGTTTACATCTCAGACATGGTTGACATACTCATCAAAGCCGCAACTTCTCCCGCAGCCCCAGGAGAAGCATTTAATGTTGGCACAGGAAGAACGACCGATGTGGCTGAATTAGCAAAAATGCTGATTAAAGTTATGGGATTAAAGAATGTTGAAGTAAGTTTTACGGGCGGTCAAGCGTGGGAAGGAGACATGGACATAACTCTTGCAGACAACAGCAAAGCCAAAAAAATGCTGCAGTGGAAACCCCAAGTTAGCTTGGAGGAAGGGTTAAAAATGTTAATAGACTCAGAAAAATATTAGGCCCGATTCCAATGGTTTCGTTAAAGCAGAGGCTAAAAGCCGTTATTATGCTTCTTCGACCGCCCTACTGGCTCATGACTGGCGGTCTCTCAGTTTTAACAATCTTTGCAATAAAGGGAGGCTTACCCGAGGACCCATGGGTACTGCCGTTAGTGGTCTTGTCTGCGATAAGCATCAGTTCAGGAGGCTTCGCCTTCAATGACTACGTTGACCAAGAGTCAGATGCCATCGTCAAACAAAACAGACCCATTCCCTCAGGAATTTTAGCTCCATGGCAAGCTCTTCTGGCAGCCATAATTCTTTTCGCAATTGGATTAGCAGCATCCTTTATCCTGGATTGGTTATGTTTTGCCATTGCCCTCATGGACACAACCCTTCTTGTGGCATACTCTAAAGTTATAAAGAAGTCCGCAGGGTTTTTCGGAAGCTTTCTCATGGGATTCCTCATAGGAACATCCTTTGTTTACGGTGAAGCCGCCCTAACTGGAACATTCACTATAGTTTCGCTCTCTTTATCATTTATGAGCATGGGCAGCATCGGCGGAAACATATTGCGAGATGTGCTAAGTTTAGAGGGAGACATAAAGGCAGGATACGCCACCTTAGCAGCGAAACGGGGTCCAGATTTTGCCACCAAAGTTGGAGCAGTCTTCTTTTTGCTCAATGTGATAGGTTCTCCAGTTCCCTTTTTGGTGAATGCTGTCGGTTGGGCTTATTTGGTACCGATAATTCTCTGGGACATAATTGTCGCGGTTTCGGGAGTTGTTCTCCTTAGAAATCAAGACATTGATTTAGTGAAGAAACAAGAAAGGTTAGTTACTAGAACTATGATATTGATACCAATAGCATTAATTTTGGGGGCTTTCAAGTGAAGGAACAGAAGATTCTTAGAGAAACCTACAGTGTCTGCCCAGTTTGCCTAAAAAAGATTAAAGCACAAGTCGTAGAAAAAGACGGAAAAGTTTTGATTCAGAAAGAGTGCAAAGAGCACGGAAGCTTCAGTGATACATACTGGAGCAGAGCAGATATCTATCATAAGGCTGAAGAATTCAAGAAACCTTCAGCCACACCATTCAAGGACAACTGTCCCGCTGGTTGTGGAGTAAAAGACTGCCCTAACCATGTATCCACGACGGTCATGTCAGTCATCGACGTAACTAACGAGTGTGACCTACGGTGCCCCATATGCTTCGCAAACGCAGCCCAGCCACCTGACCTTTATGAGCCAACCCAAGAAAAGATATGGGGTATGTTGCAGCATCTGAAAAAACAGGAGCCCCCTCCACTGGCAGTGATGTTTGCTGGCGGAGAACCTACAGTTCGCGATGACATAGTGGACATTGTAAAGATGGCACATGAATTGAAATTCATGATTCTTCTAGCAACAAACGGCATCAGAATGTCTAAAGACCCAGAACTTGTCAAGAAGTTGAAAGAAGCTGGATTGAATATTGTGTATCTTCAGTTTGATGGGTTAACGGATACGCCCTATGAGAAGCTGAGAAACGCGAAGTTGCTTCCGAATAAGCTGCGGCTTGTCGAACTTTGTAGGGAACATGACATAGAAATCATATTGGTTCCAACCCTGCAGGGTGGCATAAACGACAACGAAGTAGGTGACATGATCAGATTCGCCACAAAAAATGTGGATATAATACGAGGCATAGTCTTTCAACCCATGGCCTTCACTGGAAGAACCCCAGATTATGTTTCCAGAGAAAACAGGATAGACAATTCTCTCCTTGCCCAAAGAATTGGAGAACAGACTGGTGGAATGATCAAAGAAGAGGATATGTTTCCTGTTTCAGTTATGGTTCCGCCCTTGAAAGTGATGAACAGCTTCTTACAAAAAGCATGGCCTCCCTTCACGCCCACTCCCTACTGTGGACTATGGAACTGGATACTCGTTTCTAAAGAGAGAAGTACCAGGTTTACACCAATCAACCGTTTCCTGAAGTATGAAAAGTTCATGTCTGACCTAAAAAAGCTAAACAGACGTATTAAGACGAAAAAAATTAGTAAAATCGAAATCTATCTAAGGCTGCTGTTTGCTTCCATGACTTCTTTAGATTGGGTGAAAGTGCACAGAGAAGCGGGTCTGTTGAATGCAATGAAGACATTGGTTAAGATTCACACTGACCCTTCATATGATTCTCTTGGCGTTATCAGGCGGAGACTTCTGCTGATTGGCTGCATGGCATTTATGGACCCCTACACCTTTGATGTTGAGAGGGCACACCATTGTGTTATCCACTACACTACCCCCGATAACCGAATTATACCCTTCTGCGTTTACAATATGTTCTACCGAAAACAGATAGAACACCAGTTCTGTATTCCACGAATCAAAGCCAAACAGAAATAACTCACTGATTTCTGTGCCCAGAATGATTGGGGAAACCTTTTCTTTGCTATGCTTCTAATTTCAAGTAGTTCCCAAGGAGATGGTGATAATGTTCGGGGGGCATTAGAGAACGGAAGGCTCGTTCTACGACTTCGTTGAGAGCAGGGTGAATGTGCATCGAGTTAAGTAGTGGTTTGGCACTTTGTTCTTTGGTATAGAGTAGGGGAATGATTTCGTGTATAAGAACAGAAGCATAGGATCCAATGATGTGGGCCCCAACAATCTTCATGCTATCCCGCTCCACAATGACTTTGACGAAGCAATCTTTTGAGTCCATGGCTTCCCCTTTTGCCGTATCCTCATAACGATAAAAGCCAATCAGCAGCTTATCTTCGCCAATTTGTTCTATGGCAGCCTTTTCGCCTAAACCAACCGCCGCAATCTCAGGATAAGTGAATACGGCGTGAGGCACCGCATGATAGTCAGTTTTAACGTTCTGCTTCAACACAGCATTATAGTATACAACAGCAGCCTCATAGTTGGCAACATGCTTGAAGGGATATTTGCCGTTAGCGTCCCCAAGAGCCCAAACATTAGGCTGTGAAGTCTCCAGATACTCGTTAACTAGTATCCAGCCATGTCGATCAACATTTATTCCTCCCTTTTCGGGATGAAGCACATCCGAAAGAGAAGCTCTTCCAGCAGCAACAAACAGTTCGTCTGCTGTTACCTCCAACTTTTCTCCAGTCTTCAAGTTAACCGAAACTGCCATCTTTCTGCCATCTGAAGTCAGTTTTGTTTCTCGGACTTCGTAGTTGACAATTACATTTACATACTTTCCGAACTCTTTCTTGGCTAACGCCGAAACCTCTGGCTCCTCTGAGGGAATAAACTGGGGTTCTCTGCCGATAATCGTAACTTTTGCGCCCATCGCTGATAAGAAGTGTCCGTATTCTGCGGCTACATATCCACCACCAATGATAATGATGTTCCTTGGAAGTTCGCTTATCTCTAGAATCGTATCACTGGTAAGGTAACCAATCTCCTTTAATCCCTTTACGGGTGGTATAAGCGGTTTTGAGCCTGTACCCAGGATTATCATTTTGGCTTTGATTGTTTCTTTGCCAACCCTCAGGGTGTAGGGGGCAACAAACTCAGCGGCTTCATTGTAATAGTCTACATGCTTGGATTCTGAAAGTCCTTGACGTATATTGTTAATGTCCTTATGGATAATGTTTCGCATTCTTTCCATAACAGCCTTGAAGTCCACATTTTTTATTTCAGAGTCGATTCCAAAGGTTCTTGCTTTTTCGATTGTCCGAACCAATTCTGCGGGGTAAAGAAGAAGCTTGGATGGGATGCATCCCCGTGTCAGGCAGATGCCTCCCGGGTTATCTTTGTCTATGAGAGCAATCTTAACTTTTGGCTTCTCGCTAATCATTGCCTCAACAACTGCCATTGCAGAACCTGTACCTATGCAGATTAAATCGTACTCTTTCATAATAAAAGCTCCAGGACATCTAAGTTAACAAGTAAGCTTCTTAAAACATTTTTAGTTAAATGATTGTCTCTATAGGTAATTCTATCGTGTTTTTCTTGATGTGATAAAGAAACTAAAAAGGTGTTTTAATAAGTAGCGGAGTGTACAATGTTTTTGATAGAACACTCTAAGTGGTTATTGGCAAGAAGCTATGCGCTTTGTCCTTTGTCTTGGGTTTTCTGTTTAATTAATAACGTAGAGAGGAGGGACTGGTAGGATTTGGTTATGTATGATGTTCAATTTGGAATACATCAAAGACTTGTTCGTAAATTTGAGAAGGCAGGAGCCACTTCTGAAGAGAAAGCTGTAACATTTGATGAAGCTAAACTTGATTTACAAGAACAATATTGGTTAGACTACTTTGCCGGAGCCTTTCTAGGCAAAATAAAGAAAACCAGAGACCAACGATATTACCTGTGAAAACAAGGTAATTATCTATATTTTTTCTCGTTTTAGGTAAGCAACAGTAAACAAACTACCAGCTTCCAACCTAACGTTTTGAACACCGACCAAGTTTCATCCATGTTACCCATCTCGTTTAAGTCCTTCTGCACATTTTGTATTTCAGGATTTTTTTCTCGCTCATGTCGAATAATATGAATCTTGGTTTTCAATGCAATGACCTTATACGCCCATTTCGTCAACTCATTTACCCAAAAAATAGGTAATCATCGCCAATTACTAAAAGCTCTGCCATATTGAGATTTGTTCTATCAAAAACTTTGGGTTGTATTCAAATATAATTACATTTAACATGCGCCAAATCATCGTTAAGACTCCCTTGAGTATAAAAGTTCTATCAAATCCAAGATTTTCTACCTTTGTTTTACTATAATAACGACCCATTTGTCTAAATTATCTCAACTTTCTGTAGCTTTAACGTAATCTTCGGTGGAGAGATTGCTTGTTTGTTTGTCTTTAGAATTCCAATCACTTCCATGATTCTTAGTTTGCTGAAATATTCTAACCACCATCTCTTTAAAGAAAAAATAAAAAAGAAAAAACAAAAGATTGACTGTTGAGAATAGATGCTAGATTATAACTTAGTATCTGCTTCTCTGGGGTCTCTTTTTAGCAAAACATTCTCTGCAGTATACAGGTCTGTTTTGGTCAGGTTTGAATGGAACTTGACATTCTTGTCCACATTCAGCACAGACTGCATTGT
>JAFGGM010000062.1 GCA_016930555.1 Candidatus Bathyarchaeum sp. | reverse complement strand
TGCGGGGGGTGGGATTCGAACCCACGAACCCCTACGGGACAGGCTCCTGAAGCCTGCGCCTTTGACCTAGCTCGGCGACCCCCGCTCTTTGTTTCAGAAAAACAAATCTTCCTTAAGTGTCTTTTCGCCCATAACACAATATAAGCTTAAAGAAGCCCCCTACAAATACCAAACCTGAGAAGTGACAAGTATGGACTGGTTGGAAATATTACAGGAATGCTCACAAAAGATGAGAAAAGCCGCCCTCAGATACTATGGCTGCCCAAAAGCCGCTGTCAGTTTCGGCATCGGAGCAGGCGGAGACAAATCAAAAAGGATCGACTTGGCTGCCGAGAAAGCCCTAATAGACTGCCTAAACAAACATGAAGTGTCCTGTACCCTTGTCAGCGAAGAGGCGGGTACAAAACAAATCGGTTTTGGCTCATCCGAAGTTTATGTAGTAACAGACCCTGTGGACGGCACAACCAACGCCATTCATGGACTACCCTTCAGCGCCAACGTCATCGCAGTCTCAAGCAGCTCACAGCTTAAGGACATGGAGACGGCAATCGTCCACGACATAGTCCATGACATAGTTTACACCGCCCAAAAGAACGGCGGCGCCTTCAAAAACGGCAACCTCATCAAACCCTCAGAAACAGTCAACATAGATGATGCAGTAATCGGCATTGACCTGAACACCCTCAAGATAGAGGAGCTTTTAGCCAAACTGAAGGGACTGCTCAAGGTAGGAAAACATTTTCGCCATTTCGGAGCCAACGCCCAAGAAATCTGTTACGTTGCAGACGGCAGCGCAGACGCCTTCATTGACATGCGAGGAAAACTGCGAGTAACAGACATAGTCGCCTCATACCTCATACTACAGGAAGCAGGCGGAATCATTGTTACGCCAGAAGGAAAAGGGCTAGACGCTCCCCTAGAAGCCACCCAAAGGCTGTCCTTTATTGCAGCATCAAACAATAAAATGTACAAAGCTATCACAGAGGCTCTAAGTTCGGGCGGCTAGCAGTCCAGTTTTTAACAGACAACGCCAAAGAATATTGTGTGGTAAGTTGACGCAGATAAAGCCTGTACAGCAGTATCCAGCCCTACTACTGCAGAACAACAGTGATCGATGCCTAGTGGTGGCTGACCTTCATATAGGCTGGGAAAGGCTGCTGAGCCAGAGAGGAGTTCATGTTCCATCCCAAACCTCAAAACTCAAGAACGAGCTCCTTAAGGTAATCAAAGCGACAAAACCCACACAAGTAACTTTTCTGGGAGACATAAAAGACGCCATAGCAAAAGTAGCCTTCGAAGAATGGAAGGACATCCCAGAATTCTTCGAAACAATACAAAAACAGGTTCCAGACCTTCAAGTATTACTAGGAAACCATGACGGAAACCTTGAACCCCTCCTACCCGAAAAAGTAAAAATTGTCCCCGCATCAGGCACCAACTTCGGAGACATCGGACTTTTCCACGGACACGCATGGCCAACCCCAGAACTGCTAGAATGCAGAAGCCTAATCACAGGTCACGTTCACCCCACAGTAGCCATCCGCGACCCCATGGGACTAAGAATGACAAGACAGGTCTTGCTTAAGGCACCATGCAATGGAGCCCAGCTAGCAAAGACTCTTCGTAAATACTTGGGCACCAAAAGCATTAACATTCTAGAAGAACAGAATGAAGCAAAAGTCAAGGTTTCACAGCTTTTCATAATGCCTTCCTTTAATCAGTTTCTGGGAGGACGACCTGTCAACGATAAAAGAAAGGGGAAGAAAGCTGATGCCTACATTGGTCCAATATTACGGTGTGGTTGCGTGAACATGGACGAGGCAGAGGTATATCTACTGGACGGAACGTTTCTTGGAACAGTGAATCAGCTGAAGCCACTGAGTTAAACAGCAAAGAAAACAGGCAACAGTAGAGGCGAAAAATGAATTCAGAAAGGTTTTAATGAATTTCAGAACTACGTACTAGTGAAAGGTGAAAGTTGTGTCAGACGATGACTTGCCTGAATGGTACAAAAGAAAGAAAAGGCGTAGCCCATTCTTTGGAAACTGGTTCTTCGGAGACATCGAAGAGATGATGAAGGAGATGGAAGAAATGATGGAACGAGAATTCAGCCAATTCAAAACACATATACCAGAAGATCTAAAACGGGAACGCAAGCTTCCTGACGGCTCAACAATACCCGAGTGGGGACCGTTCGTTTACGGCTACAGCATGACCATTGGACCGGACGGAAAACCAAAAATCAGAGAGTTCGGCAACGTGAAGGCCTCAAACGACCCTGAAAAGTGTGGCAACAACAAATCCTGCATAGAATTGAAGCAAGAACGGGAACCTCTTGTGGACATAATCAGCGCAAATGGCGAAATAAAGGTGATAGTGGAGTTGCCTGGAGTCGCAAAAGAGGACATCAAACTGCATGGAACAGAAGACAAGTTAACGATTTCTGTTCACATTCCTGACCGTAAATACTTTAAGGAAATTGAGATGCCAACGAAAATTGTTCCTAAGAAAGCTAAGACATCATACAAGAATGGCGTGCTGGAGATTACAGTACCCAAAATTGAAGATAAAAGGAAGCAAAGTGGAGAAGAGATAAAAATCGAATAGCATAGTAAGCAGCTCATCTAAAATAGAGAATTCTCCTTAGAAGCCAATATCTCACATAGGGGAAATGGAACATGAAAATAGCCAAAGAAATCAAGGTGCTCGAAAAAGTTTGCAGCGAAGCAAAAACTAAGGGAGAAATAACAGAAAATCAATTAACTCAACTCTCAGAAGCCTTTGGTTCACAGTTCAATAAAGCCTGGGAGACTGTAAAGGAGAAGCGTGTCAAAAAGTATTTCTTTAGTCCAAGCGGTAGGATTGTCTGGATAGTTGTGGGCAGAGAAAGGGAGTATCAGATTATGCCAGCCGCGGGTTTCTGTTCCTGTGACGACTTCTATTTCCGCGTAATGGACAGGGAAGCAAACATCTGCTATCACCTTATTGCACAAAAAATTGCGGATGCACTGGAAGAGTATGATAAGATTGAGGAAGAAGACAGACTCTACAACTGCCTCATGGAAGAGTGGAAAAAGGCTACAGCTTAAATACCCCACCTTCAAATAATAGACAAAGGAGATCATGATGACGGCAGATGCCTACTTCACTTCGATTATCTATATTCTAATGGGTCTAATTTTCATTGCTTTGGTTCTAGGTTTCTTGTATATGGTTTATGGTAAAGAAGAAACCCCTGAAGAAGAAGAGGAATAGACTTCTTTTTGCTAAGTATCGGCAGGGTTAAACAAAAGAACAGTTAAGGCAGTACAGCATAGGATTGTTCAAAGCAGGTGGTTCAGTGCCTGAGCCTACGGGACAAAAGGAAACAAGCAAAACTAGCTTAGAGGAAATTGTCAACCGAATACTGGTGTCCCGTTCTAACCTAAACCGCAAAAGAATCATAAAAATTATTGAAGAAAAAAAGAGAGATGCAGGTGATTTTCTAACCGACGAAACTGCAGCGCGGATTGTCGCTTCAGAATTAGGGGTAAAAGTTGTCAAGAAGTCGTTTCGTCTCAAAATCAAGATTCAGGACCTTGTTTCGGGATTGAATGACGTGACAGTTACAGGGCAGGTGCGTGCCGTTTATCCATCTAGAACATTTACTCGTAGAGACTGGACAGAAGGAAAGCTTGCCAACATTGTTGTTTCAGATGGAAGCGGAAGTTTGCGGGTGATTCTGTGGGACAACAAAGTAGAGCTTGTTGAGAAATTAAAGCTTCAACAGGATCAAAGAATCAGAATTTCGCATGGGTACGTGCGGGAGGGACGGAATGGAAAGCCTGAACTGCATTTGGGTGAGCGGGGAAGCATAAAAGTCATAGAAGAGAAAGAAACGTAGCTAGTCGGAAGTTTCTTTTTCAACTTCTTTGATGACATCACCGAGAATTTCTAGGCTCGTGTCCACCAGTTCTCGGGTTATGGTTAAGGGTGGAACTAATCTAAGGGTAGAAACGCCGCAGGTTACGATGGCTACTCCCCTTCTCCAGCAGCTCATCATGACTTCTCGAGCCTGATCGACACCAGCCATCTTACTTTCCTTGTCTTCCACAAACTCAACCCCGATCATTAGCCCCTTTCCTCGAACGTCGCCCACAATCTCCTGCTCCTGTTTCACGTTTTGTAGCCACTTCATGATGTAGCTGCCCTGCTTCTCAGCGTTCTCAAGAAGCTTTTCCTCCTTGATTACATCAATCACATTTGTGGCTGCTGCACACGCTAACGGATTTCCTCCAAAAGTGCTGGCGTGGGTACCAGCTTCCCAGTCCATCAGTCGGGTTCGAGCCACTGTTGCACTTAAGGGCAATCCTGAGGCTAAAGATTTGGCTGAGCAAAGGATGTCAGGGTCAGTTTTCCAGTGCTCGATAGCAAACCATTTGCCTGTTCTACCGATTCCTGATTGGACCTCGTCAGCAATCATCAGTAAACCATACTTGTCTGCCAGTTTTTTGAGGCGCTGGAAATATTCTGGTGGGGGAACAACGTATCCACCTTCGCCTTGGATAGGCTCGAAAACGAAGCCTGCAACCTCTTCTGGGGGCACATACTTTTGCAGAACTTGGTCATCTATGAAGTCTATGCATCTGAAGTTGCATTCTGGATATGACAGATTGAAGGGACAACGGTAGCAGTATGGATAGGGTACATGGGTTATTCCTGGTATCAGAGGAAAATAGTGTCTTCTTTGGGCTAGTTTACTGGCTGTAAGAGCTGTAGCGCCGCATGTTCTGCCATGAAAAGCTCCAATGAAGGCGATAAATTGGTGTTTGCGGGTGTGCCATTTGGAAAGTTTGATTGCAGTTTCGATGGCTTCTGTTCCGCTGTTTCCGAAGTGGACTCTCTTCTGGAAATCTCCGGGAGTGATTTGGAACAGTTTTTCGGCTAGATTCACTGTTTCTTGGTAATAGAAATCGGTGTTGGCATAGTGAAGAAATTTGTCGCACTGACTTTTTATTGCCTTGACTATTTTGGGGTGGTTGTGCCCCAGATTTAAGCATGCCAACCCAGAGTTGAAGTCGACATACTCGTTTCCATCGACGTCTTTTACTATGCAGTCGTGCCCAGAGTCTACAACAAGGGGGTAATAGCGAGTGTACGAGGGCGAAATCGCATTAGAGTCTCTTTTAACCAGTTCTCTAGCCTTTGGACCAGGAGGGCGAACAACCATCTTAGGATAATCAGGCAATCATTTCACCAACAACCCATTAAGTCACAGTACTTTTATACATATCCCTGATCCTGAAGCAATTTCCAAAAATTAACCCAAAGTAACAAAAAATAGCGCTAAAGATTAAACCCTGAAAACAACGGGACTATTCCGTTTCTTGAGATTGATCGTCTTTGGTTTTAGTGACGATGATTTCAATTGATGAGATGCTAGATTGTCCACCTTCAGCTCTATCCAGCTCTTCGGTGCTTATGGCGATGCTCTTAATTTCCAAGTCTTTAACAAAGGCGCGACGAAGCAATTCAACAGTATCGATTGCTTTGCAGATTGCTCTTCCCCTTGCCTTGACAATTACATGCTTTTCGCCCCTGTTGAAGAATGTAATACAGGCAGTCACATAGTTCATCACAGGCTTCCTGCCGATAAAAACTATATTATCTGTCTGGACGGTTTCTTCATGTTTCATTTCTTTTTCAGTCAAAACTCATACCCCATATCTAATTAACATGCAACATCTATTACGGAATAAACCATAAGCCAACATATATCCTCTTATATTTTTTCACACAAACCTTCCTAACGTGTTGCTTCTGAAAAAACCGACCACAACCCGTGTATACAATTCTTTAAACAGCAAGAGCCAACCTCAAACAGGTTCATATTAACCAAAAAGAGACCTAAAGATGAAATATAGAGGATTTTTCCCCAAAAATTTAAGAATGGCGGAAAGATTGTATGGTTCTAACTCACTCAAATACGTTAGATGCTGTTTGGAGGAAAATTATTGACCCTCAAAGAGTTCAGATGGCACGGAAGAGGCGGTCAAGGAGCATGGACGGCAAGCGAGCTTCTGGCCCGAGCCGCAATAAACGAAGGAAAATACATCCAATCCTTCCCAGAGTTTGGTCCTGAAAGAATGGGAGCACCAGTAAAAGCATATACAAGAATCAGCGACGAACCCATACGACTGCATTGTGCAGTCTATAATCCAACGCTCGCTGCAGTCATGGACCCAACACTTCTGGTAACTGTGCCGGTAACAGATGGTTTAGGCGAAGAAGGAATTCTTATAGTAAACACGCCTAAAGACCCCAAAAAAATTAAAGAAGAACTGAAAATGACAGGAGGAACTGTTTGGACAGTTTCTGCCACTGACTTAGCTATGAGGATTCTTGGAAGACCAATCACTAACACAGCCATGCTTGGAGCAGTAGCTCGGGCAACAGACGTAGTGAAAATGGAGAGCATAGAGAAAGCCGTGAAAGATCGTTTTCCAGGTCCATTGGCAGAAAAGAACATCGGAGTCATAAAAGAGGCTTACAAGGAGGCAAAATCTGAATGAGCAGACAAAAGAAAGGATGGAAAGAAATTCCTCTTGGTGGCGCATGCTGGATGTCTAGCACAGAATACAAAACAGGAGACTGGCGCTCTTACAAACCAGTCTGGAACGCAGAGAAGTGCATCCGGTGCATGCTCTGTCACATATATTGCCCAGAAGGCGCCATAAAACATGACACGGAAACAAACAAGATGGAATATAATTTTGATTTCTGCAAAGGCTGCGGAATATGTGCCAACGAATGCCCCGCACAGGCCATAGATATGATTCAGGAAGGAAAGGAGTGAACTGAAGATGGCTAAAGTTGAACAAAAAACCATTCCCCTAAACGGAGACAACGCGGTTGCCCTCGCAGCTAAGCAATGCGATGTGGATGTGGTGGCGGCCTACCCGATCACGCCACAAACCATAATTGTAGAGAAATTCAGTGAATATGTTGCAGACGGCGAAGTAGAAACAGCCTTTGTTTGTGTGGAATCAGAGCACACCGCAATGACATGCTGCATAACAGCCTCTGCAACAGGTGCCCGAACATTCACCGCTACAGCATCTGCTGGTTTGGCTTTGATGCATGAGATGTTGGGTGTTGCTTCTGGCTGCAGAACACCTATTGTAATGTCGGTTGTGAACAGGGCGATGTCTGCTCCAATCAACATTCATTGTGACCACTCGGATGCCATGTGTGAGAGGGACATCGGATGGATACAGATTTACGCAGAAAACAGCCAAGAAGCCTACGATTCGATTATTCAAGCATTTAGGATAGCTGAGGACTTGGAGGTGACACTTCCTACTATGGTTGGGTTGGATGGTTTCGTTTTAAGCCACACACTAGAGAACGTGGCTGTTCTTCCAGATGAAGCAGTAAAACAGTTTGTTGGAATACGGCAGATTCCTATGGTAACGAATCACGAAGGCAAGCTTGTTCCTTTCAAGCTTGACCCTGCAAACCCCTTAACGATTGGTCCCCTGGACCTACAGGACTACTATTTCGAGCATAAAAGACAGCAAGAAGAATCCATGAGAAAAGCGTTGGATGTTATCAAACAAGTTCACGACGAGTATGCGGAACAGAGTGGACGTAGCTATGGAAACGGCTTAGTTGAAGCATATAAGCTCGAAGATGCAGAAATAGCAGCAGTGTGCATGGGCTCAACAGCGGGAACAGTAAAAACTGTTGTAGATGAACTGCGGGCAAACGGAATCAAAGCTGGACTGCTTAGAATAAGGGCTTTCCGACCATTGCCAGTAGAAGACATCGTCAGCAATCTCTCAGGCAAGAAGGCAGTTGCGGTGATGGATAGGGCATGTAGTTTCGGCGGAAACGGCGGACCCCTATTCCATGAAATCCGTCATGCAGTCTATGACTTGCCTGACAAACCAAAACTGGTTAACCGCATTTATGGTCTTGGAGGCAGAGATATCCCACCAACCATGATTGACTGCATCTACAAGGAACTGCAGAAAATAGCTGAAACAGGAGAAATCGAAAGGACAGTTCAGTTTGTAGGTTTAAGGGAATAGGATGGGATGAGAAGATGACAGAATGGAAATTTACAAATAAAGAGTTCGCTCAAACAGAAGAAAAGTTTCTGTCTGGGCACCGAGCCTGCGCAGGATGTGGTCCAGCAATAGCCCTTCGTCTTGTAATGAAAGCGGCAAGAGGACCAATCATAGCTACCAACTCCACAGGCTGCATGGAAGTAGTTTCAACTATATACCCATACACAGCATGGAAAATACCATGGATACATACTGCCTTCGAAACTGCAGCAGCCAACGCAGCGGGAATAGAGTCTGCATTGAAGATTCTGAGAAAAAAAGGACGCATACCTGATGAGCAGGTGGATGTTGTTGCCTTTTCAGGGGACGGCGGAACTTTTGACATAGGTTTTCAGGGCTTGTCTGGGGCAGTTGAGAGAGGGCATGATTTTCTTTATGTGCTTTATGACAACGAAGCTTACATGAACACGGGAATACAGAGAAGCGGAGGCACACCACATGGAGCATGGACAACAACTTCCCCTGCAGGATCAGTTGTCCCAGGAAAAGCCGAATTCAAAAAGCCCCTAGCAGACATAATGGTAGCCCACAACATGCCATATGTTGCCACAGCCAGCATATCCCATTGGAAAGACATGGTAATAAAAGCCAGAAAAGGAATGGAAGTAAACGGACCAGCATTTCTGCACGCCTTTGCCCCATGTCCAAGAGGCTGGAGAAGTGCCACAGAAAAATCTGTTGAAATCGCCCGTTTAGCAGTTGAAACATGCGTCTTTCCACTTTGGGAGGCTGAATACGGCAAATATACGCTATCGGCACCAAGCAAGACGATAGCACTCAAGCCTGAGAAAAAGAAGCCAGTAGATGTATACCTGAAGACTCAGGGAAGATTCAGGCACCTGTTCAAGCCCGAAAATAAGCATGTTCTCGAAGAAATCCAAAACGAAATTAACCGCCGCTGGCAGAAACTGCTGAAAGACTGCGAAATGAACTAAATCCAAAAATGGGCTGATAGAAAGGCGAATTAAAGTGTTCTCTTTGCTCGTTCAGTTAAAACAAATATTTTTTTATCCACCTGGGGTTCCGTGAAAAGGCACGTTTTCCCACATGACATCCCACCAGTCTTTGTCTGTTATGGTCTCGCCTTTAATGAGAATATTCAACACCTTCCTAAGGAGTTCGTGGTGCCGCTTCTCATCCTCTAAAATCGCATTCAAGAGAAGCTTAACCTTCTCGTTCTCAACTGAGGGAATGATCTCGCGGAGTTTATGTATGACTTTTACCTCTAATTGTATATGCTTTTTCACAAGTTCTTTCTGTTTGTCAAGGTTACCTTCTGTCAACGCTTGAGGAACGCTGGTTAGCAGCGTAATTGCAGAGGAATACATCTGCGCATGCTTCAAGGAATCTAAGGAGATTCCATTCAGAACGCCCTTTACAGCAGGATTCTTGATTTCAGTTAATCCTTCTTTAACAGAATCCACAATGGTCTGTTCAATTTTGATTTGATTCTTGAAAAGGGCAACTAGCTCATCCTTTGAACTCAAAATAAACACCATCTTCAGAAGGTGCAACATTGAGAATAAGGTTTTCGGAAATTTCGTGATAACTAAGCACTTAGAGGAGGAAAAGCAGAAGTAGAATCAAAGAAAATGCAGCCGCGGGGAAAAGAGATATGGCGAGGCTCTTAGTTCGTTCTGTGGTCTTGTCAGCCAAAACAGTCAGTTCTGTTATCTGGTGCTCCCCAATGACTTTGACGTTACGGATTGTTTCCGTGCGCCACGATGCCTCCGCAGGCTCTAGGTTGTCCAAAGCTTTGTTGGTTGCTTGTGTGATATAGCTGATGAGTTTCGTGTGATCGATTGCTTCGCCCACCAGATTGTATCCTCGGGCAGACCGTATCATGCCACACACTGAGTGAGTGTCGGTGGTGAGAATCTCTCCATCATCTATTCCCAGCTCCTTCAGGGCTGAAAGAATTTCGTCTCTCAATCCAGATACCATGTTGTTTCCGTCAATGGTTACGTAAGCTACCTTCTGAGCCTCAACCTTAACAACAATTACGCTTATGCCTCCAGGACCCATTCCTTGTTGAATAGTGAATTCTTTGGGAATAACCGTTGCCGCCCCCACCTTGAAGGACGATTTTTTGCTTTTCAGCGCCATTTCGAGACAATCAACAGAAGCTATACTGAAGGCGGCGACAGCAGAATCTCGGTGAAATGAACCCCCCATGCTGTTGTGGGCATCAATTGCTAGAACAGAAAGCCCCCGTTTCTCAGCTTCATTTACAATCAGGGATTCCAGTTCTGGGGGAAGGTCTTCAATGGTTTTTGGTGCGGTAGTTAATGTGAGAAAGGCGCAGTCGCCAAAGAGTTGGCAGCTTGCTTTTGCGTCAGCTCTTTCGGTGCGCTCCATAAGGGTCGCTTTAGAATTAGTGGGAAAAGAGTCAACGAATTCAAGTATATTCTGGACAACTCTTTGATTCTCAGACTGGGTAGAAACATCCAATTCGTGACCTACTAACCCGTGAGGAACAGAGACAACACAATCCAGCTTGTCCTGCAGACCCGTCTGAATCAAGGATGGAAGAAGACTGCTTCCCAGATTCTTGAAGGGACCTGGATGCAGGGCTGGAACAACAATCACTGCCTTTAATCTTTCATCCGTTCTGAAAGTTAACAAAGAAACTTTGACATCTTCTTCGTTGCCAAGCTTCTCAAAGAAATTCTCCAAGGGTGAGACAAGGTCCTCTGTCCAGTTAGCTAAGAAAGCTTTGAAGAGTATAGAGGAGTCGATGCCAAGTAGTCCTTTGCCCACTTGGTCCATGCCGTATTTGAAGGCAAAAACAGCCAAAAGAGACACAGAAACGGAAGTTAACGTAAAAACGAGTAGCTGGATCTCCAGATTGCGCCCAATTACAGACCCCATGAAAATTATGGGAATGGCAGCGAGGGTGGGCTGCAAGAGGGAAGAGAAAACGGTTCCTACAAATCCGTTGAATGAAGTAACTGAGAGAACTAACATACGAAGGATTAGGGCTCCACTGAAACCCAGAAAGAAGAATCTTATCCAAAGCTCTGGAGCTCCGAGAAGGGCACTGATTAAGCTACCGAGAATGACTATTGCAAACCAGACAAGGGAGGAGAAAACAGAGAGGGCGGAACAGCGCCTCAGATTAAAAATGAGATCGTTTTTCATGGAACTGTATCTGATTATCACGTCTGAGAACAAAGTCAGAAAAAAAAAGCTTGCGCCAAAGCTAAAACCAGCAACAAAATTTTCAAGAGAAGGATTCAGAAGCAGGATTGACAGGATTCCACCATGGAGAGCCAAGACTCCAAGATATATCATGAGCCTGTTTTGAGAGGGAAGACTAAACAGTTTGGAATAGCGTTTCACAGCTTTATCAATATATTTGTCTGTTGAATCGTTGGTCAACCTGGAGCCTCTCTACCAATATTCTTCTAGGAAAACCTCAAAAATATTAATGTTATACTTCTGTCATTCCACTCCACTTAAATCCTCCGCGAAAAAAGGAAAACACAACAGTTTTTACATAATTAGGATTATATCAGGAAAATTATATTGACACTTTTTTGAATAAATATGAATAAACTGGACACCAACGTCAGAGGCAGCAGCAAAAAAGTATGTTTGAAATCATAATTTTGGAGCGTAAAAGCTTTTATGCGGAATTTAACGTAAATTGAAGGGCTATGTCAAAGGCCGGACCCCCTCCGCCCTCAGTATTCCAGATTCTTGAGAGGCATGTTGGGCGAAAAATGGTTGCAATTTTAGATCCTTCTTACGGCTTTGAAGGAACCTTAGCAGCTGTAACTAGGGAGCCTCCGGGCATCTGGCTTTCTGATGCTGAAGTTGTGACGTTGCGGTCTACTATAGCTCAGCCTGTACCGCAGATTGTAAGCAGAGAAGACAGAAGTGAAGTTTTTGTTAACTTGAGTGCTGTTCAGCGCATCGAAGTTCTGCACGAAGAATAAAAAATTGTCAGAAGAAGGCTGATCCTATTATACTGAGTACTATTAGGGATATAGCTAAGATGACAGTGATTTCAGGCTTAACCTTGATGCCTCTAGTGTCCTCTTCAAAGAATCTTAGAAGCCCAGCGCCTTGGGCGGGCATCCGCGCTCCATCTTTCTGTTTTTTTCTTCGAACACTCATGGCAGTTCAGTTCATACAATTTAATTGGGCTGTTAATTAAAGTTGTGTATCCGATTTCAGATATTCACCTATTTGTAAAGGGGTTGGCTATTTTGTTCAGGTCTTTGGATTGTCTTGCTCTCTTTTGTTGGGTTTTAACAAAGGTAAAGGCATATTTTTGGGCTCAGAAGCTTTAAATATGACTTTATAGTCTATCAGTGTTCCTTAGGAAAGATGCGTCATGAGGGATAGTGTTTGGCATACCCAAATCAAAACCAACTAACACTAAATTCATTCGCCAATTGAAGATTAAGAAACTCTCCTTCAAAAAGCCGCCTCTTGAAATCTTCTCAAAACTCTACAACAACTACGAAAATACATACATTCTTGAGTCAATTGAAGGACCAAAGAAGCTGTCACAGTACTCCTTCATAGGATTCGACCCAACTCTAAAAATTACAATCAAAGACGGGGAAGCAGTCGTCTACAACAAAAGAAGCGGCGACGAAAAAAGAAAACAAGTTAACGAACCGTTGTTTGTAATCCAAGAAACACTCAAAAACTTGCCCGGATTCAAGGAGCAGAGATTCATCGGCGGAGCTGTAGGATATATTTCCTATGATGCTGTTCGATGCTGGGAAAATCTACCCGAAAACGCAGTTGACGACCAGAACTTCCCTGACGTTGAAGTTGGAGTTTTCGATGATGGCATAGTCTATGACCACGGAAACAGGCAAGCAATATACTATCACTTAAACGAAAATCGTCTACCTGAAATCGATGAACTACTAAAAGAGCCAACAGATAATGAAGCACTAGCGCATAGGCAACTGAAAGTCAATATATCCAAGGAGCGGTTTGAAGATGCTGTGGAGAAAGCTAAAGAATATGTGACTGCAGGCGACGTCTTTCAAGTTGTTCTCTCCAAACGTTATGACTTCCAGATAAAAGGCGATCTTGTTGGCTTCTACTGCAACCTCAGAGAGATAAACCCATCACCATACATGTACTTCCTAAAGTTTGGCAAGCATCAGATAGTTGGATCAAGCCCTGAAATGCTTGTGAGAGTCGAAAATAGGACTGTTGAAACTTTTCCCATAGCCGGCACAAGACCCCACGTAAAGAATCCAACAGAAAACAGGCGATTAACCGAAGAACTGCTTGCAGATCCCAAAGAACGGGCTGAACATGTGATGCTGGTGGATTTGGGCAGAAATGACATCGGAAAAGTATCCAAGTTTGGCAGCGTTCACCTCCCAGAATTTATGCAAGTACACCAATACAGTCACGTGCAGCATATTGTTTCGCGGGTTGTCGGCAACCTAAGAGACGAATGTGACTGCTACGACGCCCTGAGGGCAGTTTTTCCAGCAGGCACAGTTTCTGGAGCCCCCAAAGTTAGGGCAATGGAAATAATTGAAGAACTTGAGCCCACAAGAAGGGGACCATACGCTGGAGCTATAGGCTATTTCTCCTACAATGGCAACTCAGACTTTGCCATAACCATCAGAACTCTCATTGCTAACGGAGATAAAGCCCATATTCAGGTTGGGGCAGGCATAGTAGCGGATTCTGATCCAGAAAGAGAATGGTTTGAGACTGAGCATAAGGCTCAGGCGTTAATGAAAGCGTTAGAAGTTTCAGGAAGTGAAAAAGAATGAAAGTTTTGGTTATTGATAATTATGACTCCTTCGTCTATAATCTTGTCCAGTACATTGGAGAACTTGGAGGAGAGCCCTTCGTTTACAGAAACGACCAAATCGACCTCGAACAGGCCATGCGCCTTAATCCTGAACGAATTGTCATCTCTCCAGGTCCAGGCACCCCCGAGGACCCTCACTATTTCGGAGTTTGTTCGGAAATTCTGCAGAAGATGAGCTGCAAGATTCCCACGTTGGGCGTTTGTCTTGGGAGTCAGGGAATAGTCTCTGTTTTTGGCGGAAAAGTTGTCAGGGCAAATCGGCTGATGCATGGAAAAACGAGCATAATTAAACATGATGGAAAAGGCGTTTTTGAGGGTGTTAAGAACCCCTTTGCTGGAACCCGGTATCATTCTCTTGTTGGGGAAAAGAGTTCTATTCCATCATGTATCGAAGTGAGCGCCGAATCCTCTGAAGATGGCGAAGTTATGGGCGTTCGTCATAGAACATACCCAATTACAGGACTGCAATTTCATCCTGAATCCATACTGTGTGAAGACGGAAAGAAGATAATCAAAAACTTTCTTGACGGACGGAATGAACGGTGATCAAAGAGAATATAAAGAAACTGGTTAACGGCGCAGACTTAACCTACGAAGAGTCAGCAGCAAGCATGAAAGAAATAATGTCTGGCGAAGCAACAAACACCCAAATAGGTGCATTATTAACCGCCTTAAGAATGAAAGGCGAAACATCCGACGAAATAACCGCTTTCACATCCGTCATGAAACAGTATTGTAACCAAATTAGCCCCAAAGTAAAGGGGCGGCTAGTTGACACTTGCGGAACTGGAGGAGACAAAATCAAAACATTCAACATCAGCACCACCACAGCCTTTGTTGTTGCTGGAGCAGATGTTGCAGTAGCTAAGCATGGAAACAGGTCAGTAACCAGTAAATGTGGCAGCGCCGATGTTTTGGAGATGCTTGGGCTTAACCTCAGTATAGTTCCTAAGGATGTTGAACGGGCTATCGAGGAGGTGGGGGTGGGTTTCATGTTTGCTCCTGCCTTTCATCCAGCTATGAAGTATGCTATTGGTCCAAGAAAGGAGGTGGGCATCAGAACAGTATTCAATGTTCTTGGTCCCCTGACGAATCCTGCGGACGCCAACTCCCAGCTACTGGGAGTTTATGACCCCAGATTAACTGAGCCTCTAGCCAATTCTCTGAAGAGTCTTGGTTCCGAAGAAGCGATGGTTGTCCATGGTTTAGATGGTTTAGATGAGATATCTACCATAGGAAAGACACGGGTTTCGTGGTTAAAAGAAGGCAAGATTACAACAAGGGAGATGGCACCAGAAGATTTAGACATCAAAACAGCCAAAATAGAGGAAATTAAAGGAACCACACCAGAAGAAAGTGCAGAAATCACCTTCAAAATCTTGAATGGATGCCTTGACGCTACTGACCCAAAGCGGGAAATTGTGCAGGTTAACGGGGCAGCAGCCATAATCGTAGCAGGCAAGGCTGAAGATTTCGGTTACGGAATGGAAGTAGCCAAAGAATCAATTGAAAGCGGTGCAGCATACAGAAAACTCAAGGAATTAATCAAATTCTCGCACGGAGACCTTTCAAAGCTTGAACAGTTGGAGACAGAGCATGCCTGATTTTCTCGACAAACTGGCACTTGACGCCAAAAAAACCGTCAACCAAGGCTACTATAAGGTTACAGCTCAGGGCACGTTCTCTCAGGTTAGCCTTAAGATGGCGATTATCAAAAACAAACAGAACGCAGTAATCACAGAAATAAAGGCTGCCTCTCCCTCCAGAGGAACAATAAGAAAAAGTTTTGACCCCCAAGAAGTTGCAACAGCCATGGAAAGAGGGGGAGCAACAGGAATATCGGTTCTGACAGAGCCCAAACATTTCAGTGGCTCTCTCAGTTACCTGACACAGGTCAGAGAAGCGATAGAGCTTCCAATTCTCATGAAAGATATAATTATTGACCTGACTCAGCTTGAGGCAGCTTCAAGAATCGGAGCCAACGTTGTTCTGTTGATAGAAGCCCTATTTGAACGAAGATATTGCGAACACAGTATTGAAGAGATGATTGCAGAAGCGCATACAAGAAATCTTGAGGTGTTACTGGAAACCCACAACGAAAATGAGTTTGAAGCTGCCGTAGAAACCGATGCTGACCTTGTTGGAATCAACAATCGGGACCTTAGAACGCTGAAAGTTGACATTGGGATAACTGAGAGAATACTGAAAAAAGTTGATAATCAGGGTAAGGTCGTTGTTAGTGAAAGCGGAATGATAGCGCCAGCAGACATCAGTTTTCTTAGGAGATGTGGCGCTCAAGCTTTTTTAATTGGGTCAGCAATCATGATGGCTGGCAACATCGAAAAAAAGGTTAAGGAGTTTGTTACCACCCATTGAGAAGAGTCAGAGTCAAGATTTGTGGGATAACCCGAGAAGAGGACGTGGATGCTGCTGTGGCTGCAGGAGCGAATGCTGTTGGATTCCTTGTGGGGGTTCCCTCGTCGCCAAGAAATCTGACCCTCGAAAGGGCTAAAACTTTGCTGAAACAGGTGCCAATCTTCGTTGATAGCTTGGTGGTTACTGCACCCGAGAGTATAAAGGGGCTTGCTGAAATCTGTGAAACATTGAAGCCGTCAGCCATCCAACTTCACGGGAAAAACGAATTTGAGGCTTCAGAAGTTCGTGAGAAAATAAGGGACACTCGCCTGATAAAAACAGTCTACGTGACAAAAGACGCCCTGAGAGAAACAGCAATAGAAGAACTGAAAAGGTTTGATGCAGTGCTTTTGGATTCCTTTATCAAAGGTCAATACGGCGGAACAGGCAGAATCCATGACTGGAACTTAAGCAAACAAATCAAAGAAGCGGTTGCCCCCCTTCCTCTGATCCTTGCAGGGGGATTGAAGCCCGAAAACGTCCAAGAGGCAGTCAGGACGGTTCAGCCATATGCTGTGGATGTTGCTAGCGGCGTTGAACTTCGACCCGGAATCAAAGATCATGAGAAAGTTCAGGCTTTTGTTGAAAATGCAAAGGAAATCAAGTTACAGGACAATTGAGTAGGTGAATCAGATTGAAGAAGAAAGGAAAATTTGGAGATTTCGGCGGACAGTACGTGAATGAAGTCTTGATGCCGATTCTCATCGAGCTGGAAGCAGCCTTTGAAAAGCATTATCCAACAGCAGAATTCCAAGCCAAACTCAATGGGCTACTAAGGGATTATGCTGGAAGACCAACCTCACTCTACTACGCAAGGAACTTCAGCGAACTCGTAGGCTCCAAAGTCTACCTCAAAAGAGAAGACCTGGTGTGTGGAGGCTCACATAAACTCAACAACACGTTAGGTCAGGCGCTTTTAACCAAGGAAATGGGCAAAACACGGTTAATCACAGAAACCGCGGCAGGACAACACGGCCTTGCAACAGCCATGGCTGGCAACGTGTGCCAACTAGAGACAGAAGTTTTCATGGGCGTGAAGGACATCAAACGTCAGGCAAGCAACGTAAAACGGATAAAACTGTTGGGAGCCAAAGTAACGCCTGTTGACATTGGCATGGGCGTTCTGAAAGATGCTGTTTCTGACACTCTAAGAAAATGGACCACCTGCTCAATGACCACTCACTATCTTATGGGCTCAACAGTGGGACCCCATCCGTTTCCTGAGATTGTTGCAACATTCCAGAGCGTAATTGGAAAAGAAATCAAAAAGCAGATACTTGAAAAAGAAGGCAGACTGCCAGACACTATAGTAGCTTGCGGCAGCGGAGGAAGCAACGCTCTGGGAGCCTTCAGACCATTCATAAAAGAAAAAGACGTCAGACTGATTTTCGTTGAGGGGGGAGGCGAAAGCCTAGAATCCGACAACAACGCCGCCGCCTTCCAGATAGGCAAACCCGGAATACTTCACGGCGCCCTAATGCAAGTACTACAAGACGAAAATGGTCAGATTAAGCCGTCAAGGACAAGAGCGGCTGGGCTCAATTATCCTGGAAGAGGACCTGAAATCTCGTTTTTAGGTAATAGTGGAAGGGTGAAAACGGGTTACGCCTTTGACAGTCAGGTGTTTGAGGCAGTGAAAATCATGAGCAAAGCTGAGGGGTTGATACCTGCCCTTGAAACAGCCCATGCCATAGCTTACATGGTGAATCACAAGGAAGAGTTTGACAAGAACGAACTTGTGGTTCTGAACTTTTCTGGAAGAGGCGACAAGGACTTAGAAACCATAATGAGGTATTTCCATGAATCTTGAAAAAACGTTCGAAGAACTAAAAAACAAAAGAGAGGGCGCCCATATGCCCCACGTTTATTTGGGAGATCCCCACAAAGAGTTTTCCCTCAAGCTGATTCAAACATTGGTTGAAAACGGCGCGGATATCCTTGAGTTCGGAATCCCATTCTCTGACCCAACAGCGGATGGCCCAACCTTTCAGGCAGTATGCGAGAGGGCACTAGAGAACGGTGTAACACCCAGCAAGTGTATTCAGGGCATAAAAAATCTGCGGGATAGAGGCGTAGAGAATCCGATTGTTGTAACGACCTACTATAATATCCCCTATGTCATGGGCGTAGGAACCTTCATGAACAGAATAAGGGAGGTTGGCGCTCAAGCCGTAATTATTCCTAATGTTCCAGTTGAAGAAGCGGATGTTCTGTTGGCTGAAGGAAAACGCAGCAGCATTCACGTAATATTTCAGATAGCCCCAACAACAACCGAGGACAGGCTAAAGAAAATCACAGACTTTGCATCAGGCTTCCTTTACGTCATAAACGTTGAAGGCGTCACAGGGGCACGCGAGAGCCTAGATGACTCCACACTGAAACTGGTACAAAGAGTTAGACGCCACACAGATATGCCTCTGATGGCAGGCTTCGGCATCTCAAACAAAAAGCAAGCCTCGAATGTTGTTGCGGCAGGGGCTGACGGCGCAATAGCTGGAAGCTGTTACGCTAAGGTTTATGAGAAGAACCTAGAAAATCCTGAGGAGACATTGCCCCAAATCGCTCAACTGGTTGGTCAAATTAAGCAGGGATGCATCGAAGGCTATAGACGAAGATAATGAAGTAGGCGCCATTTTAATTAGCTGATATCTACGAATTGGTTGTGAGGAAACCCAGGATGCAAATCAGCGAATTCCAAAACATGATGAAGCAACTATATCTTCACAGAGACTCTGAACGAGGAAGAGACGGAACACTGGACTGGCTTATGGATGAAGTGGAGGAACTGAAAGAAGCCCTAAAAGAAGACGACATAAAAGCCATAGAAAACGAGTTTGCTGACGTTTTAGCATGGTTAGCATCTCTGGCAAATATCGTCAACATAGACCTGGAAAAGGCAGCACTCTCAAAATATGCCAACAAATGCCCTAAGTGCGGACTATCGCCCTGCGACTGCCCCTTTTAGCGGCGTTCCCAACCAGTTTTTGCTGTCCCACTCCAGTCAGTTGCCAAAGATAAGTTCGCCTACCTTTGTGGCTCAGAATGTTTTCTGCTTCAAGAAGGTGAAGGTGATAAAGAACGGTTTTGTAGCTAAGGTCTGTTTCTCTGGAAACTGTTTTAGCGTCACATATCCTCTTTTCAAGAATAGAAAATATCTGTGTCCTAACTGATAAGCCTGGTTGAATGTTCCTTTTCAGGGTCAGGAAAGCGTTGGGGTGGTGGGTTATCTTGAACATATACCCTCAACCTATGTTCGTTGTTAAAACAAAAAAGCTTTCTAAGGCTCACTTGAAAAGGCTGTGAGACATATCTGCCGAGGTTTCTTGCCCTCAAACAAGATTAAGATTTCATCTGCCACCATCGAAAGCCTTTGAGCATAATATTCCGAGAGACCATACTTCTTGACAAGCTTCTGGGCTTCAGGCAAATACTTCTCGATACCCCCACGATAGACGGTAAGAGTTAATTCGCCTCCACATGCTGAGCACTTTCCCAGAAGGGGCAACCTCCTGAACTTTTTGTTACAGGCTTTGCAACGAAACTTTTGAGTTGTGAAGGCTCTCAGATTGCCAGCTATGTCCCGAACAAAATGTGTGGTCAAAACCTTCTTAGCCACTACGTCAGCGTCGACGGCTTCAATCTTCTCCGCCAAAATGAGTTGGCTGTGGAGTTTGTCTGTCATCTTTCCCAATTTTTTGTATACACTTTCAGAGTTGCCCATGTTAACGTCTGAAACAGGAACAGTGTACTTGTAGCCCTCAAACTGAGCTGCAGTATTCAAACGATGCTCAACAATATCTATTGACTTGATTAACTGTCTAGTTTCTGCCTTCTCCCAAGTTTTTTCATAAAACAGGGCAGGATACTGTCCCGCAACATCCACTTCATGAGCCTGCCGCTGCACCTCCACTGGATTCACCACAGGAATAATCAGGATAGGAGCATCCATTATTCCTCCAATATGGGAGGGCAGAAAGATTTTGGAGAAGTTCAGGATGGTATCCAAAGCCAACATCAAAGCATCTTCGTCGCCGTCACAGTCTCTCCGCTTCGCTGAATGCCATAAGGGATGAGCGTAACAGACATTCAGGGGAGTGAAACCGATGATTCTTCCGACTATACCGACTGAGGTGTGTGGTGCCAAACCTATGATGAGACGGCCAAGGAGGTCAGAAGCTTTGTTGATGTTGTAGTAGGGAGGAAGCTCGTATACTTTCTCGAGGAGTTCGTCAAGGAAGTGGGCAACATGAACGAAATAGTCTGCGCATTTCCGGGGAACAACTACGTCCTGAAGCTTAAGTTCACAAATCTGCTCAGGGGCTGTTAAGTGTTTACCGTCCTGATCATGGAGGTACCCATTCTTTTTGAGTTGCTCAACAGAGACGCCGACCTCCTTGGGAGTGAAATGGCTGAGAGGAGCATTTGTGACATCGAAACGTATTGTCCCATCCTTGAAGACAGACAAACCATGTCTAGCTCGCAGAATCCCCTTTTCTAGAATCTCTGGCGTCTTTGTTTGGTTTGTCATGCCCTTCACGCCCTTAACCAGACTTAACATAGGAAGACCAAGTTTCCTGCAGGCTGAAAGCATCAAAGCCCGTATGTTGATTTGCTGTTTGGCGTAACTTCTGGTTGAAACCTTGCAGACAGGACAATCATCATCTTTAAAGCTTCTTCCACATTGAGGACAAATCTTCTCTAAGACAGTTTCCGAACCACATTTTAGGCATTTGACCAAAAAAGTTGTTTCATTACAGCCTAGACAGCGACGCACAGCAAGATCAACCTCAATCGAAGCTTTAGTTGCAGCTTCAGAAAGGTTACGTCGGGAACCGCCAGCAAGCCCAACAGGAAACAGAGCGTGAACAAGGGGCTTCATTTCCCTCTGTTTAGCCTTCTCTGGGCGTCCCATTCTTGCGCCTACAAAACTAGGAGCCTTCTCCCTAACTTTAATGCCTGTGAAGGCCTGTATAGTCTCGAAAACGCTTTCCGAAGAGTCTACGTGGCGGTCAGGGTCGTTTAGTCCAAGGCAGAAAGCAAGGATGTGCGCCTCATCATTAACCATTTTTATTTTGTTTGCGATGACTTCGTGGGGGATGCAAAGCTTCTCGAGAATGCCTTTTTCTCTTTTGTCTTTGATGCCAACAATCTCGTGAACTGTATCATTCTCTTTTTTTATTTCAGAAGCGATCCCCCAACTTCTTAAGGCTCCAAACTCTTCAACGTTGATGTTTTCCCAGAAAAAGGTGAATAAGGGATGAAGAGGAACCCCCAAAACCGAGGAGATCACAATGGCTTCTTCGGCGTTGGGCTTATTCTTGTAAGGAGCAGCCAACCATTCTTCAAGAACTGAAACAGAAACGCCTATAGCTCCAGCAGCAGCCTTCAAGTCGGCACCAAACTTCTTGTCAAGAGCTGCCGTAAGTTCTTCTTGCCACCACTCTTCATTGTAGCCTGACGGACGAAGAGGCTTGTTGGTGTATAGAAAGTCGCCGAATCCAATGAGGATGTCCCCGAGAAACAGAATCTTATCAATCGACTTCTCTAAAGGTTTAAAATTCTTGAGAGTAACGCGCACAACAGAGCCATTCTTTAATCTTACAACAGGAGGTTCAATACTATCCACAGGAACCACAATTCCGCCTTTTCCAGGACCCTCTAAACGAAGCTGGGTCCCAGCGGCAAGAAAATTTTGGACAACCATCATGGTGGCGGGGTGGATGCCAACCGCTGCGAGACCAGTGTTACGGGATCTTCCGTAGCGAAGCCTGAACCCCCCTGTTCTAGACGGAAACGAGAAAATTGGACGCCCTGCTATGACGTCCGCCATGAATCCCGCCTTCTTTTTCTTAGAAAACTCTTTCAGTCCTCCAAGCCATTCCCAGCCATCAAAGTGAAGTTTTTCGATAGTTGTCAGCACTTTGGCTGCCCGTCCCACTATTCCGTCGTTTACTACTCGGAGAGCTCCGCCTCGAACATTGTTTGTTTCTATTCGGGGGAGGTTTCTGAAGGTGGAAACTTCAACGGGGTCTGATTCGGTGCCTGTTACCTCCACGGGTATGTTTTGTATGCCTCTTCGTAATTCTTCATCTGAGATGTGGTACTGAAATCGGGCAATTGAGCGTTCAAATAGGCGTACTTCTTCTATGAACCGAGCGACTTCCTCGTCTGTTGGCTTGTAGCGGTCCAGCTTGAGTAGGCGCCGAATGTGGTCGCCGACTATGATTGTTAAAGCTTGTTCTGTGCCACCAGCTGAACGTATTGGACCAGCATAATAGATTGCCAAATATTTTGTTTTGTCAGGGTTAGTTTTGATTTCCACTTTTGCTATGCCTTGTATAGGAGCCGCAGTTATTCCTTCAGTCAATATAGCGAGGGCAGTTCTCATTGCCTGCTCAGCAGCTTCTCGGGCTTCCATGGCACCGAAATCGCCGTTTATTATCTGTTCAGTTATTCTGAAGGTGAGTTCTTCTCGAGACATTTTCTCAGCTAAATCCCGTATGCTCTCAGCGACGCCAGAGGGACCAACAAGACCTTCCACTAAGGCAGCCAAATCTTTTGCTACCTCAGGTTCTGGAGCAAGAGTAGGGTCTAACCCTTTTTTTCTGGCTTCTGTGACGACAGAGTATATGTCCTCAAGTTCTTTCTCCAAAGAAGCAGCATATTGCCGATACTCGTCGCTCATCGGGATAGTCACAGTTATTCTCCTTAACTAGATTGCATAGGGCGAAGTATTGAGTCTTTCTAACACAAAAACGAAAGCAGAACTACAGAAAAGGAAGAGTGCAGTTGATTTAGTGGGCTTTTTTGCTGCCTTTCATGCTGTCTATTAGTTCTTTTATCTTGTGGAGTCCCTTGTTTTCTTCCAGAACAGTACCAGTTACGATGATGTCGGCTCCAGCTTTGGCTATCTTTTTGACCTGTTCACCAGTCCTTATGCCACCACCTACAATCAAAGTAAGATGGGTCGCACGCTTAACGGCTTGCACCATTTCAGTAGGCACATGTTGTCTGACCCCAGAACCAGCTTCTAGGTAAACGAAGCGCATACCAAAGCACTCAGCAGCTAAGGCATAGTCAGCCGCACGTTCTTTTTCGTTATACGTTATAGGAACTGCTTTTCCAACAACGCTTACTGCGCCTCCCTCCCCCACGATGATATAGCCGAGAGGGATAGGTTCTAAACAGTATTTTTTAACCAACGGTGCGCCCATAACCTGAGCGCCGACAAGAAAGTATGGGTCTGAAGAATTGAGAAGAGACATGAACCAGATTGCGTCAGCATATTTGGTGATTCCAGTGACGCCGTTTGGGAAGAGAATTATAGGTATTTTAACAGATTCTTTCAAGGCTTTTGCGACTGCATCAAGATCAGAAGTTGAAAAAGAGGTGGAGCCGCCAACCATTATAGCTGCTGTGCCGCATGCTTCAGCCTCTGTGGCGAGTTGAGATGCAGAAGAAGGTGAGACCTTTTCAGGGTCAATGAGAGTCATGTGAATGGTTCCTTCTTTCTCGATTTTCTCTAATAGGTATTTCTCCACTGCAATAACCATTCGCTTAATCTCCTTGTTAGACCGCTAATCTTGAATAAAATACGTCCGTGAATTGGCAGTATATGTCGATTTCGCCAAAAGCGGGTCTAGTTTTTAACTCCTCGGTTAAGCCGCAGCTTCCACACCGCACTCGAGCATGTTCGCCACCAGGAGATATGTCAATATTGATTGCCTGTTTTCCACATTTGGGGCAGAGATAAACAGTAGGTAACTTCTTTTTAGGTATACGTACCACTTTTCTTCTTCGTCTGCCCATCCTAAAACCTCTGATAACCTGTTCAATTACATGCTTGTGTTGCCTACTTCAATGTATAACTCTGTAACAGCTTAAATATTTGTCCTAAAGGCGCAAGAGAAGACATATCACAACAAAAGAATATCACAAAACAGTGATGTCAAGAAAACGCCTGAAAAGGGGAATAAAAACAGGAAAAAAGCTCAAAAAAGCCATAAAAGAAATGGGGGCTGGAGCGTGACGTCGCACGTGATTCTGTGATAATCACACGTGATGCAGGTGTGATAATAATCACACACATCATATATCACAAGGTCACAAAATGAGATATAACCCATAGCCGAGGAAAGAAGAGCGTTGGAAAGTTGCTGAGTAGAGGGAGTAAAATGGCAGTTACAAGGGAGAGAAAAGCAACATTTACGCACACACCGAATGAAGTTGAATAAAAAATGATAATTTTCGTTGGGAACCAAGAATATAGAGAGAAGACGTGAGAAAAGGCGTGTTTTTCGTGTTGGCTTAAATATTCGTTTTTTTAATAATTTCATTTAATTTAACGATATATTTTAGCGCTTTTCTAGTAATTTCTTCAGATATGGAAGGTAATGACATGTGTAGTTTTTTCGTCAATTAGGGAAAAGTTTTTGTGTTGAGGTGTCACGTATACAAAAATGTATCCTTTACGAGGGAGTTTGTGGATGAGGAATTTTAATTGAAGGAAAAGGCTCAAAATTGGCTAAACTACTCGCTAGCAGACCCAATGGTTAAAATACTTTCAAAAAACAGTAATTTAACAAAAATACAGCTAGAAACACTTTTAATAGACGTTTTAGCAGAAAATATATCCGATAAACCGCTAAAATACGACGAAAAAGCCAATATAAGGATTTTAGCCGTAACTCGAGGCGCTTTTAATAGAAGTTTAAGGCAGGCCAGACAGAATGTTATACGATCAATTTACACAATCCTGCTGTTAGGATACATGGGAATTCTCGAAGGTACAAGCCTAGAACCATACATAGAGGTCGCAAACAAGCTCCAAACATACATAAACAGCCAAAGAAAACTTGCAAAAAAGAGACCAAAAGAAGAACACATAAGAAGCATAGCACTACTCCACGAAGAGCTAAAAAACAGTCTCGAAGAGCTCACCAAACCTCGAAACATGTCAAAAAGGCTGTGACATCACAAATCACATATGCTTTTACAACAAACAGATATCACTAATAGTGCAAATCCAAATATTTTGGAGAAATTGCAAGGCGTAAAAAACAGAAGGGATCTCCATGCAAAAAATAAGCCTGTTTTGAGCCTTTTTCATGAAAACGGCGGTTTTTTACCAGTAAGTCAAAGAGCCGGCTAACAGATTGGAAGAACTGAGAGAAATAAAATAGCGGCCAACACTAAGAGTGCCGTGAGAAAAGGGCGAATAGCAAATGTGATATGTGATGTCACGAGGCTCAAGGCTACAAAAAACTTAAGTCTACTTATATACTAGTGTGATATGTGATACCATATGAATATCACACGACATCACGCTGAAATCACATGTAACATGGGGGATGGCTAGATGGTCTCAGAGGGAATGCTCGTGGCAACGTCCGTCCTGTTGGCTGTCACGGTTTTGGCGGTTTTTCTTTACTATAGGCGCTTGAAGGTACTCCGCTACGAGTATGAAAGGGCAAGGGGGGTCGTGGAGGACATTGTTGTAGGTATTGACACCCAATTTCGGAGGCAAAAAGACAGGGTTCTTTATGTTGCCGAGAAGGTTGAGGCAGCAGCAGTGGAGAACATAAAAGTCGCAAACAGGATAGAAGAATATGAAGGACGATTATCGGAGATAACTAAAGCAGTTGGAGATGTTCCCCACATTGAAGAACGCGTCTCTGGGCAACTTAGGGCGATGAAAAGCGAAGTTGAGGGCATAAAGGAAGCTCAAAATAAAGTAATGCAGAAACTTATTGAAATAGAGAAGGTCAAGCAAGAGGTATATGTTCCTGAGGTGAAGATAGAGGCGGCGATTCCTATAAAAAGGGAAAGGGCTTTGGAGCCCTTAACTGAAACCGAGCTGATGGTTCTTGAGACTATTGGCAAAGAGGGAGAAAAGACGGCACCTGAAATCAGGGAACTGATTGGGCTCACAAGGGAGCATACTGCTAGGTTAATGAAGAAGCTGTATAAGGACGGGTATCTGGAGAGGGACACTCATAAGATGCCTTACATGTATCGATTAAAGGAAGAGATGCAGAAGATACTAAAGCGAAGGGAAACTAATGCTTCCTAGATTTTGTCTCCAGTGGTAAGAGATTCTCCGGCAGCTTTGAGCCGTTTCAGACGTTCATCCATTTCAGAGAGGGCTTTTGATGGGGGCAGATCGTAATCAGTTTTTCCACGTGTCTTCAGATAGTCAGGATAGTGAATAACCTTCAGTGGAACGGCAAACCGAATTTGAGGCTCTGAAATTAGCAGTGCTTCTCCGATGTCAAGCATCTTAATTTCGGTGTCACTATATTCCATATATGGCGTATTCTGGGTCAGATAATCTCTATCCCGCTTCAACTCAGTTTTCATGATAACTTTGGTCCAAAGCTCAGCAAAGACATCACGATTAATCTTAGAAGGCCTAGGCGTTACAGCATTTAATCCCACACGATACTTCCTATACGTGAGGGCAATGTCGGAGAAGATTGTTTTGTGTATTTCAGGGTCAAGAAATTCATGAGCCTCTTCAAGAGTAATCAACAGTGTTGGAAGCTTTACCCACGCGTCAAAATTGCGTTCCCACAACTGCTTATAATGGTAAGCAACATTGCTGGCAGTGAGACAGGTGACGTTCTGTTGCTCTTCAGAAGTCAAGCCTGAAATGTCAATGAGGCACGTGATTCCCTGACTTACGTTTTGGACCACGTCGTCAATAAAATTGTAGTTGGATGGGGGATAAAGATGAGGCGGAAGGTCAGAAAGCCTGCTCATCAAAGCGCTAACCGCATTCTTATTCTGGGGACCAATAATTCGCCCGACCCCAGCATGACCTTCAATACGGTATATCTCCAGCGATTGCTCAATCCAACACCTGCCCAGCTGTTCATACAGTCGCCGGGCAAGCCTGACCTGAGGCTTCCCAATGTCAGGAAAAATTGTCCACAATCGCCCAGGAGTAAGGGTATGCAAGCCTATACACAGCTTGCCGTCTCGTGTCGAGTAATAGCGAACTTTGGTGTGAAAAAGAGGATGATTCCGTAGACCACTATCAGCCCCAATATCTTTGCCCGAAAGCAGTTGACCGGCAAAATCGAAGATGAGCCCAACCGTTTCAGGGTTGTCAATAATGCGGGCATTTAAGATAAGTTCGGTGTTGGTTTTTCCCGATCCAGTCATTCCGAACATGCCCATCATCTTAGGAATGGCCTTGACACTGATGCCCACGTCGCCCAGAACTTCTTCTCCTGAACGCAGGCGACCTATCTCTAAATCGCCCGAAAGCCGCAAAACAGAGTGATCGTCTTCACATGTTGCATATACTCGATCCATATAGTTTGGATTGAAGGTTGGAGAACGAATATTTTCGCCATGTCTTTCAAGGAAGAGAATTGCGTCAACGTGTCTGAAGCTGGAGTAAGGTCCAAAGGATTCTTTTCCTTCTGCTTCACGAAGCTGCTCATTAGTATTCAGCGTAGAGGAACTCCCAGCATCCACAACACGGGCATAGAAGCTTCGGGTTTCAGAGTCTATTCGAACAATTTGACCGAAAGAAAGGGTTACGCCCTGATTCAGGAAAAAGGAGACTGTGTCCCCTTTAACGTCGCGAACAAAACCAACAGGCTCAAACTTAGACAAAACCTTCACCGCCTTCATGAGGATTTGATATTCCATGAAGCTTGTCAGCAAAACTACAGGAAAGCTCTTCCCGTCGAAGAGTCTCCAAGATGCCATCAGCTGCCAGTGCTTCTTCAATTAAGTCATAGTACTGAAGAATTTTTGAGATTGATGCCCCAGAAAATTCGTGGGCAAGCCAGAGCGTAACAGGGTAACCTAAACATCTTGGGTCTTCTGAAAGGGAAGTAAGGGGAGAAAGAAACATGGGCACATCATTAGAGGCTAAGGGGTCCATTATGTCACATCGGAAAACGTGTTGACTGTCTTCACACAACTTCACAAGGGAAACGTCCCCGTAAAGATGCTGCTCCATATTCGCCTCTTTAACTGGATGGTAAACCCAGAGAGGATATGACGCAAGAAAACTTGTTGATGCCATAAAATCTCGTCCCTTTTCATCACATAACATGGGCGATTGTTTACTTATGGCAAGAAGATTAACCTTTTTACGAAGAGCCTCTTCGTATAGAGACGTGTGAAAGCCTCGTTTTCCACCAAAAAAGCTGGCACCATCCAACAGCACATAATCACCTTCATCCAAGCCACGAAGAGTCTCCCCAACTGCTGAATCCCCTATAGACTCTTCGTGAAGAAGTTTCAAAGCCATCTCGCTTTCAAGCTGGAGCCGTCGGTCTATCAAGAAGTTAGAGCGATAACGGCGGTCTCCCACTGGAGCAACAACACTTTCGTCGTATCCCCAGTTCACTGTACGACCGTCAACCCAAGCGTAGGCAACGCGCATAAGGTAAATGCCCCAGTTGTGTGCTCTTTTTAACGTTCTAGTGGAGCAGTCTACAGCTACAAACCTTGAATCACAGGTCTTAACTTTCTTCAGAGGCTTAATTTTTGTCATGTCAGGCTTGGTGATTATCAACGGTTGCGGTTTGATGTCACTGAAACCTATTTGGCGACCTCCGTCAACATATGCTTTCAGCTTGGTTTTCAATTCAGCCAAATTTTCTTGAATCTTGCTCATAGACAGGTTTCTCCTCAACCACGAAGAGTCTCACAACAGGACTAAATCAACATATCTTAAAATCAAGTTATTTATTATCTTTCATGAAGCTGATGCTTTGATATTGCAGTCATAATTCTATATCGCCTCTGGTTTGAAGCCCCACTTCTAATAAAAAAGCCACGATCTGCCAAACGAGAAAGATATGTTGAAGCTGTACTCAAACGAATCGGCTCATTAAACTGCTTCTCATACGCCGCCTGAAGGTCCTTTGAAGAAAACCATCCTACAGGAAAATTTTTTTCCGCAACTAACCGAACTTTTTCGATCTTTGGCATCTCAGCTGCAGACCTTTCAGATAAAGAGTTAGTAGCTGGTGCTCCTCCCAAAAGTTCAACCAAATCAAGTAGACGAAGAGTCTTATCTCGCGTAACTTGACCCTCAAAAGTTATCGTGTAACGGTCCCCATTGTTGAAGACCTCTACGCGAATTTTTTTGGTAGGCATAACACAGCACCAGTTGAACTGTTTCTTCACTATTTACGACTTCACAAGTTATAGAGGTTGTGGTAAAGACTGTCTAAAAAATAAACCCAAAAAACAGTTTAAAAAGCAAAAAAGGTTGTTTTTGCAAATATTTAGGTTCACAGCCTTCACTAAATCCCCCATTTGTGAAAACAGAAAAGAGGAATTGTCGAAGACGGTCTTCCATTAGAAGCCAAGGGGTTCCGTCTATACACGTAAAATGCCCTAATCACGCTTATTTCCAAATTTTAGCACCAAAAACTAAGAATAAACCATTTGGTTTCACAATGTTTTACATTCGAGTTAACAACCAAGCTACCAATAAATAGGGTAGACTCTTCGTCGCATAAATGTTAGCATAATCTAAAGAAGTGATTTTTGGAGGCACCGACCCCTCAATTTCCATTGGATGCACAAAGTTCTGCTAGAGTTCTTTTCGAGCCTCAATAGCAAAAAATTGTAGATTTAGATCTAGTTTTTTTGATGAAAGCAATTAAATATTGAAAATCGCAGTAATTCCAACGGGATTTTTTTCAACTATAATAATGTCCGCGAAAATGGATTCTTTTCTACAAAGAAAGATAAAATGGATTCCTTTTTCCACACGAAACAAAGGGGTGAGGGGGTGCACTTACAAACTTCAAAGATGATAACTAACCTCAAACAGATTTTATCAAGAAAATTTTGTTTCCCTTTAGCTTTTTTGTGCAAATTGTCTAGTTTTTTTTATGAGAGTTCTTATCTGCTGGGAATGCAATCGAGGCAATAACTCCACCTCTCTTAGAGGAGAATATAGCACTGAACAAAATTAGCACTCTTGAGGACGTTTTCAATCGTTTTCTTAGCAGTAATCACATTTTCGAAAACCGTGAAGTGATGCGCCATGATTATATTCCAAAAAAACTGCCCCACCGCGATGAACAAATCAACTGTTTAGGTGGCATAGTAGCCCCTGTTCTGAGGGGGTCTCCTTGTTCAAACGCCTTTATTTATGGCAAAACCGGCACAGGAAAAACCGCCGTCACCAAATATGTACTAAATATGCTTACGTCCAAATCACGGGAACTAGGTTCATCTGTTGGAATCTGCTATGTGAACTGTCGTCTAGCTGGCACGGAATATCGTGTTCTTTCAAGCTTGTGTGAAGCATTAGATGTGAGGGTTCCTTTCACGGGTTTGGCTGTCGGAGAAGTCTTTGACAGATTCAAGCAAGGATTAGATGCTCAAAAGAAAATTTTTATTGTTGTTCTTGACGAAATCGACGCCCTAATAAAAGCTCGCGGTGACACGCTACTATATGAATTAACTAGAGTGAATGAGACTCTTCGTCACGGCAGAACTTCAATAATAGGAATCTCGAACGACCTCAGATTCAAGGAATTTTTGGACCCACGCGTTCTCAGCTCCTTAAGTGAAGAAGAAATCGTTTTTCGGCCCTATGATGCAGCTGAACTTCAAGAAATCCTCTGGAAACGCGCCCAAGTGGCCTTTTCTGAAAATGCTCTCCAGGATAGCGCTGTAGCCTTGTGTGCTGCATTGGCTGCTGCAGAGCATGGTGATGCTAGACGGGCCTTAGACCTTCTTCGTGTTGCAGGCGAGTTAGCAGAGCGAGAAGGAGCGGATTGTGTCAGCGAAGAGCATGTGAGGCAAGCAGAGAAACGCGTAGAACATGACAGGATTGTTGAGGTTTTGGAGAATCTTCCTGTCCACTCCAAGCTGGTTTTGTGTAGTGTTTACCTCTTGGGTAAGACAAAAGTTAGCTACAGCATCACGGGCGACATTTACGGAATATATTGTGAACTATGTGAACAGTCAGGTCTCTCGCCACTGACTCAGAGGCGAGTAAGTGGCTTAATCAGCGAGTTAGATATGGTGGGGCTATTGAATGCCCGGGTTGTAAGTATGGGACGGTACGGCCGCACTAAAAAAATTCGTTTGGGGATAGGCCGCAGCCTTGTTAGAATGGTATTCAGTAACAGTGATAGACTTCGAGACCTAGTGGGTTATGTTCCTACCTGCTTAACAGGACCTTAACAACACCGAACGCGCCTGCCTAAAACAGGCTTTGCAATAGATTTACCACGCTTCTGTGAAATCTAGTGTTGAAATCTTTGATGTCTGGAGGTTCACTATGGGTATGATTCCTGGTGTGGGAACAAGTCCCATCTTCTGTTGGAAGTCTGTCTGCTTTTGCCATGCCCCAGAGTTAACTATGAGCGTTCCTCTGTATTGGTTGCATTTGAGCACATGTACGTGGCCAGCATGAAAAATGTCAGGAATTTTTTCGATAACCATGAAGTCTCGTTTTTCAGGAGCGATAGGGGTTCTTTCTCCGTAGATAGGTGCAAGGTGCCTATTTTGTAACAAGAGTTTCATGGATTTTTCCGGGGTGTCGAAGCTGACGTTGGGGGCAACCGCTGCGATGTCGTCTAAGCTTCGTCCGTGAAATAGAAGTAAATCTACGCCGTGGAGGCTAACTGTGGAGGGGTTTCCTAGAGAGTGTATTTTTCGTGCTTCGCATAACGGTTCTGCGTAGTCTTTAAGTAGGGCAGGTTGTGGTAACGCCTTTCTGGTTGCGTCATGGTTACCCGGTATAATAATAACTTCTATGTAGTCAGGGACCTGCGCGATGAGCTTTGCGGCTTCCCTATACTGCTCAAAAATATCCGATATCGCCAATTCCTCTATCTGGTCTGGATAGATTCCCACACCATCTACAATGTCACCTGCAATAACCAAATATTTTATGTGCCCCACAAACTCTCTTAACTTATCATTTCCCCGATTTCCCTTAAGGCATTCTAGAAATCGACTGAACTCTTTTTCCATAAATTTTTTGCTTCCTACATGAATATCTGAAGTAAGGGCTGCGTAGACTGGCTCTGACGCTTTGTGGAGGGTCTTCTGGGGTACCTCTGGCAAGATAAAATCTTTAGCGATAAGCAGATCACTCTTTCCTTTTACGACACTTATGCAAACGACCTGATCCAGAAGTAGAGAACGGGCTTTTGCTATAATCTCACGGCTCAAATTTGAGGATATGAATACGGTGGCGCTTGTTTCTAAATCCTCAATTCTCACGAAGAGCTTTCCTTTGGATTCTACTTTTTCCATAACCATGCCTATAACGTTAAGCTTCGATTTTAGCGGAGCCTTTAATGCAACAGATATGGGTACTGCATTTTTGGCATCTATTCTCTTTTGAAGTATCTTCTTCAGCCTTTCAAACCGATCCTGAAAATATCCCAAATATTCTGTGATGGTTCCTGTTGTGCAGATTTTTTTTGTTGGGTCTGTAATCACTTTTACTTGATCTTCAACATCTTTAGCGTAAGGTCTGAAGGTTTTCCTTGATTCAGTAGTGGATGGAGACGGAACAGGAGAAGGCAACTTTTCTTCAGCGCAAGGTCCTTTTCTCATAGTCTCTAGAAAGACTCGGTCAATAAAGAGGGGTTTTTGAGGTAAATCCCCAATTTTCTTAACCGCTTCTTCAATTAAAAAGAGAGGATCTTCTATTTCGGCTATGTTGTTCAAGAAATCGAAGGCCTCCTTATCTAACTGATATCCTGACGCTAATGTGAAGGAAACAGCTTTCTGCAGACTTGTGCCTTCACTCACCCTCTTAGCCTCCTTTTGTTTCCTTTCTGTTGAGACGGTAATATGTGTGTCCAGTATCCTATTAACTCTCTTCTCTCCTTCAACAAAAAAGGGCTTTTCCATCTAACTGAAAAGTTTATATCAGTTAGAATTTTTTTGCTTAACTCTTAATAATACGTTTTGCTTTTAAATAATTCAATATCTCCTTGAGGATTCAGAGATGGATCTCCGCAAAATTCAAAGAACAAGCGGCGGAACCTTTTTCGTTTGTCTTCCCAAAGATTGGGCTGAACGAAATGGGCTTGATCGTGGGGTTGTTGTTTCTGTAAACGAAACCGCTGATGGAACGCTTGTCGTTAATCCGAAATATAATATGGAACGTGCCCCTCAGCTGGCAATGATTACACCTTCTTCTTTGCTTGATCGTGTAATCATTGAGAAGTATCTCCTTGGTTATGACATAATTACTGTTCAAGCTAAGGATAGAATAAGTCCAGCAGATCGTGATCGAGTGAAAGAGGTATCAAGTCATTTGGTTGGATTGGAGATCGTTGAAGAAAACCACTCCAAAATCGTTATGCAATCTCTTTTAGAGCCCTCAACTTTTCCGCCCCAAAAAATTCTTCGAAGAGAATACTCCATTGTTTCAGGAATACACCGTGACGCGATGACTGCTCTCATGGAGGGTGATTTGCAGTTAGCCAAAAATGTTGTTGCAAGGGACAACGAAGTTAATCGCCTCTATTTCCTTTTGGTTCGTGTTCTTCGGACTGTGATTCAGAATCCCGGGCTCAGTGAAAAACTCGGTATTCTACCCATCGACTGTTTGGATTATCGTTTAGCAGCCAGTTTGGTTGAATCTATAGGTGATCACTCTGCTTCTATTGGCGAGACTGTAATCAAGTTGGATGGCGCAAAACTTGCAGATGACATTTCGAGACTTCTTTTACAGCTACACAACATTGCATATGCCTCTCATGAAAATGCTATCAGTGCAGTGTTTTCTCGTGACGTGTCTGTGGCGGAGTCAGTACGGTCTGAGAAAGAGAAAATTGATTCACTGTTTCATGAGATTGAAACAACTGTTCGCGACCTTCCCCCAGAGATGGGACGTCATCTTCTCGTTGTCGCTTCTTCGATTCGCCTGATTTATGATAACAGTTTGGATATAGCTGACCTTGTAATGCCAAAACTTCCGTAACATGTTTAAATTGTGAGGAAACTTTAGACCTTTAGGATATGCCGTGTGACAGAATGGAAGAAAGGAAACTTATTAAACGAATAAATCAGCTGAAAAAAGAAAAAAATGCTGTAATTCTGGCACATGTCTACCAGAGACCAGAAATCTATGAAGTAGCGGATTTCATTGGCGATTCCTATGGATTGAGTAAAAAGGCGACAGAAACAAATGCGGGCATCATAGTTTTTTGTGGCGTTGACTTCATGGCTGAATCGGCGTATATTTTAAATCCAGAGAAAACAGTTTTGATTCCAACTACGCAGGCACAGTGTCCAATGGCTGCCATGGTTGATGTTGATGGTTTACGAAAACTGAAACATGAATATCCTAATGCTGCTGTTGTCAGCTATGTTAACACAACTGCTGATGTGAAAGCTGAATCGGATGTTTGTTGCACTAGCGCAAACGCTGTGAAAGTGGTTAACTCTTTAGAGGAAGACACAGTAATTTTCGTGCCAGATTCCAATTTGGCACATTATGTCATGAAAAACACAGACAAAAAGGTCATCCCTTGGAGTGGATGGTGTTATGTTCACAGAAAATTTTCTCCAGAAGGACTTAAACAGGCAAAAGCCCTTCATGTGAATGCGAAAGTTTTGGTTCATCCCGAATGTGTTCCTGAAGTTGTGGATTTAGCTACCGAAGTTTTTAGCACAACTGGAATGATCAACTACGTGAAGAAGAGTCCAGATAAAACCTTCATCATAGCCACTGAGGTAGGTGTAGTAGAGCGGCTGAAGCAAATGTTTCCAGAGAAAGTGTTTTTTCAAGCACCGCCTGGAGGAACATGCCTTCAGATGAAGAGAACTACGTTAGAGCTTGTTCTGGAGGCTCTAGAGAAGGAGCAGTTTAAAGTCATTATTCCAGAAAATATAAGGGTTAGGGCTAAAAAGGCTCTAGACAGAATGTTAAATGTGGCTTGAAACCTTGGACCGGCAAAAACTTGTTGAATTGGCTTACCAGAAAGGCAAGGGGCTCACTTTAGCAAATAAGAATTATCTCCTTTGGCTAGAATCCTTTTTCAAAAAAGAATACCGCGACGATGTTGGAGCTGGAGACATAACCAGCACAGCAATTCTAGCAGAAAACAAACCTCGAAAAGCTCTCTTGAAAGCCAAACAGGCAGGTGTCATCGCGGGAATCGAGGAGGTAAGCTGGTTTCTTCGGAGACATAGTCTCGAAGTTAAGATTTGCATCAAAGATGGCAAACAAGTCTTGAGTGGAGAAACTATTCTGGAGATTCAAGGCACCCAAAAAGATATTCTGGCAACCGAACGAATCGCCTTAAATGTGCTTCAGAGAATGTCTGGAATAGCCACAGAAACTAAACGTTTAGCTGAACTGCTGAAAGATCATGGCACTAGGATAGCGGCAACCAGAAAAGCGCCTCTACGGTATCTTGACAAGAAGGCAGTCTTTTTGGGTGAAGGTTTAACTCACCGTTTTGGTCTCTGGGACGCCATCCTCATCAAAGACAATCATCTTGAAACTCTGAAAAGCAAGGGAACAAAAGATTACATCGAAACTGCAATAACCAAAGCTTCAGCCTTTGCGGATAAAGTTGAGTTCATAGAAATTGAGGTAACCTCCCACGAAGAGGCTATCCGGGCAGCGAAGAAATTCAAAAGCCTGCACCTGAAAGTTCCGTGTGTTGTGATGCTTGACAATATGGCACCTAAGGCAATAGAGGGGGTCATTAAGACTCTTCGTGAGAATAACCTTTACGATTCTGTTCTTTTAGAGGCATCAGGCAAGATAACTCCAGAAAACATACAAGAATATGCCAAAACTGGAATCAACGTTGTATCCTTGGGTTATCTGACGCATTCCGCGAAGGTCTTAGATATGAGCTTGGAGATGACCCTTTGAAGACGGATTTCCTAGTTGTCGGAAGCGGCATAGCTGGACTAAATTTTGCATTAAAAGCCGCAAAGTACGGAAAAGTGACGATTGTAACAAAGAAGGAAATCATGGAATCAAACACTAACCTTGCTCAGGGTGGAATCGCTGCAGTAACCCGAAAAGATGATTCTGTTCAGTTGCACATAGAAGATACATTAAATGTTGGTTCTGGCTTATCCAACAAACGAATGGTGAAGATACTTGCTGAACAAGGTCCAGAAGCTATCCGAAACCTCCTTTCTTTTGGAGTAGCCTTCGACAAAGCGAAAAATGGGCTTCATTTAACTACAGAAGGCGGACACAGTATGGCTCGAGTGCTGCATTCTGGCGATTCAACAGGAAAAGAAATAGAACATGCCATGACTGAGAGTGTTCGCGAAAACCCGGGCATTGAAGTTTTCGAGGACTGCTTTGCCATCAATCTCATCCTAGTAAACAAGGGATGCATTGGCGCAAAGATATTGGACATAAAAAAAAGAAAAGTGCATGATGTGTTTGCTCGGACAACCATCTTAGCTACAGGTGGCATCGGCTACATTTACCAAAATACGACGAACCCAGAAATTGCTACAGGTGACGGAATAGCAATAGCACTCAGGGCAGGAGCTAGAATTGAGGATATGGAGTTTGTGCAATTTCATCCCACCACATTGAACAAGGCTGGTGCCCCCCACTTTCTAATTTCGGAGGCTCTTCGTGGCGAAGGTGCAATTCTTGTGAACGATATGGGAACAAGATTCATGCTGGAATACGATAAAATGGGAGAGCTTGCTCCAAGGGACATTATCGCCCGAACCATCTTTAATGAACTAAAACATGGCTCTGTTTACTTGGACATTAGGCATAAAGGTAGAAGCTTCATTTTGGAGCGTTTTCCGATGATTCACAAAGAGTGCCTGAAGTATGACTTAGACATTACCAAAGAACTGATTCCAGTTTCTCCTGCTGCCCACTATATCTGCGGAGGAATAAAAACAAACGAATACGGAGAAACCTCCATCTCTAATCTTCTAGCCTTTGGCGAATGCGCCTGCACTGGAGTACACGGCGCAAACAGGCTAGCAAGCAACTCTCTGCTTGAGTCTGTGGTTTTTTCGTCTTTAGGTGCACAAAAAGCTGAACAGTATCTAAAGAACAAACTTGGAACCCTGCAAAAGCAGAAAGAAACTGTATTTTTTGATATAGAGCCTCAGGAACTGAATTATCTCAAAACAGAACTAAGAAAAGCGTTGTGGGATTATGTTGGGATAATCCGCAAAGAAAAACAGATGGGTTTGATGCTTAACAAGCTGGAACGACTAAAGGCAAGATTGGCTGTTATTGGCAAAAATGGAATAAACACACGGTTTCTTGAACTCAAAAACATGGTAACCGTAGCCTATCTAGTGACAAAAGCTGCTTACACCAGAACAGAAAGCAGAGGAACCCACTACCGCCAAGACTACCCCACCACAGACAACAAAAACTGGCTAAAGCACATCTATTTGGAGCAAACAAACGACGCGCTTCACACACACTGCTGCTAACCTTTCTCCTTCTCAATTTTATGGGTGAAAGCGCTTTTAAGCCACAACAAACTCTACCCTTCTTTGGTTGCCGGGGTGACAGAGCGGTAATGTGCCGGTCTCGAAAACCGGTGGTGCCATGCGCCACAAGGGTTCAAATCCCTTCCCCG
>JAFGGM010000061.1 GCA_016930555.1 Candidatus Bathyarchaeum sp. | reverse complement strand
TTTCACAATAAGGTTTAAAAGAGAAAATTCGAATAAAAGCTGTAACTTTATTGGAGGAACAGGAAATGGTTGAATTTCCAGAGGAAGTTGTAAAGAAAGCGTTCGGCGCTGCAGACGGCAGATGTGAATGCTTGATGGTAGAACACGGACATAAATACAATTCTATGTGCATGAGAGTACTCGACTGGACAAAAAGAGGACAATCTTTCATAGCAGCTGATGGTGAAAAAGGCTGGGAAGCACACTGGATAAAAAGTCCAGAAGAAGGCGGCAAACCAACACAAGAAAACTGTGAAATACTCTGCTGGGACTGCTACGTTAAAAAGAACAAAAAATAATCACATTTCCTCTTTTTTGCGTCTTTGCCCAGATTTTATAGGGTATACTATTTTTTAGAAAAGCTGTTTTAAGTAAATATGCGGGTAGTATGTTTTAGTGGAAAGTATTTTGTGATTAGTTAGGATGGGGTGATGAAAATTTTGGATAAGTTTGAAGAAACAATGCAGAGGATCTCTAAGATGACGGAAAAGGAGCGAATGAAGACTACTGAGGACAATAAGGCTCTTTGTATCTGTCCAGATTGCCCTACATATAATGAGTGTGCCAAGAAAAATGGTGAAGTGTATTACTGTGTATTGGGTAGAAGCTCCATATGCATCACCGAAGAGGTAGGTTGCATTTGCCCAGCATGTCCTATAACAGAAAATATGGGTCTAGCTAACATGTATTTCTGCATAAATGGAACAGAAAGAGAACAAAGAGGAACAAAATAGAAAACAGTAATGGATAGACTGTCATTTCATTTTTCCTCTGCCTAAGGGAATAACACGTTGAAACTCTTCCAGAGGAATCTTTGTGACGTTTCTTGCCAAGTCTTCAGAAACTTTCTTGGACAAACTGTGTCTCAATTTTTTGGCAAGCTGGCTGCTTTTCTGTTCGCCTGGAACAATTTCCATGAAAAGTTTTGTCTGATGGGCGATAGCATCTACTGGTCCCCCTACAACCATTATTTCGTTTTCGCTAATTTTTATTCCAATGGCAATGCGCAAAGGAACGTTGCGGATAAAATTTTTGGTGCCCCGAATCATAAATGAGCCCTTCTGAAGGAACTGCCCAGAAGGAGGAGTTTTACTTACTTGACTGGGGTTTATCCAGTAGACGTTGACTGCGCTAAGCATTTCTCTCCATGCTTTTGAGTAGGATGCTGCAATCTGGGCTGCCTCATTGATGGTTTGCTCTGGGGCAGTCTTTCCTTCTGTTTTTATGAGGACAAAGGGGGCGCCCACGATTTCGGCGTGAAAAACGATGTCGTGGGGTTCCATGTGCTTTTTGATGATAATTTCGTTTGTTGTAGCGTCTCTGCCGCCTATCACAAGGAAGCCATCAGAGGAGTAGAACCACCTGAACTTTTCGAACCATTCCTTTTTTCGTCGTTTGGCGAGGGGCTGCTGGGTGGCTTTTGCCACGGTGACCATCTTCTTTGCTTTTTCGATTTTTGTTCTGGTTTCCTGCAGTTGATTTTCGGCACCTCTAAGCTTCTTTTCAGCCTTTTTGGATCGTGAGTAGTAGTTGTCGGCGTTGTCTTGAAGGGACTGGCGGAGGTTAAGGGAAAAAATTGTGTTATCCAATGAGACATGGAGAATTTGGGTTGTGGGTTCCAGAGACTTGAAGTAAAGGTCTGGAAGATGTCCGGCATGTTTTCCTTTTTCTAGGATGTTAGTTATTTCTTTCCAGGATTTGCCGCTGTTTTTCTGTTCCATAATTTTTTGGAGCAATGCTCGGAGGTCTCCGAAATGGAGGTAAATTAGGTCTCCGATAGTCTTGTTTTTTGTGATGGGTCCCTTCAGTGCCTCCAACGCTTTTTCTTGTTTCTGGAGGATCCTTTGTTGTCGGGCAACTTCACTTTCAACGTCGTCTGTAGACTTATCTAACTTTTCTACGTTGGTTTGTTTGGCGTAGTAGTCATCAAGGGCATTGTTGAAGCCTTTATAGGTTTTGCGCTCTAGACCATCATGTTTTTTCAGGGGGACAGGATTAACGTCAATGTATTCATCATTTTCGTCGCTTACAATACAAGGTTCCATATTTCCTGAGGTTATGGCTGAGATAAGAAACTGAAGCTGACTGAAGATGCCTTCAAGTTCCTGTTTCGTTAAAGAGGCACAAACCGCCTTTTTGTTGATTTCCGCCCGGAGAAGAATTTCTTCGGCGTAGGTTCCGCTTATGCTCAATAATTTGGTTAGAGCCCTCACTATCTCTGTTTTTTCAAAATTCTGGATTTCCATGAACTCTTCTGGAGTCAATGTGAGGGGGTTTTTTCCTCTTGCAGGCGGATTCTGGAAGCTTTCGCTACGTAGAATGTTTCGGTCTCGCATTCTTTTGTAGGTCATTGCCTGCAGTATCTTGCCTTCAGGGTCTACGAGAATTACGTTACCGCCACCGAAAAGTTCTGTAACCAACTGATAGATGCCTTGTCTTGTGGCGATTTCAATTACAGCTATTCTTTCGAATTCGTGTTGCCGAACCGTTTTGATTACGCCGTTGTCGAGGTATTTCCTTAGGCTCATGCAGAAGGCAGAGGGTCTTGTTGGGGTTTCATGGGCATATGAAGTCAGGTGTAGTCGTTTGCCTGCTTCGATAAGCAGTTGGAGCCGTGGTTGGTTGGGTTGTCGGAGCCTCAAAAGGAGTGTTTGGGTGCCAATTTGATAGATTTTGGCAACATAAGCACCATTAACCTGTTCGTTGATTTCGTGAGTGGCTGCAGCTATATCAAAGCTTGTCATTACTTCCTTCATCATTTTCCCCTCAGGAGAACGAGGAAACAAAGGTTTCCAGCTTTAGGTTGGGAGAACCTTCTCCACATATTCCTATTCTGTTTTATGTTACTGCATAAAAAGGGTGCCGTCCCTAAACTATATGATGTTTAGGTGAAGATGGGTTGTGGGGATTCTTTTCTGGCACGGTTTTGTTTCCAGTCTTCTTTTTTGAAGACAGATGCGGGTTCCTTTTGTATAGTGCTCGCTAAGGTTTTCTGGTCGCCTAGACAATAGAGGGTCCACCCAGTCATCCAAAAGAGGATGGTAAGAGGCAGAAGGGCAATAATTAGTATTTGGCGCAATGCATTCCCTTGAGCTTTTGAGCCCGTCAATTAAACACCAGAAAGTTTGTTACAACCTAAAAGATGTATAGCGTTTATGAAAAACAGATCAATATTTACGATACAGGCAGCCATTTTTGAGAGGATTTAAGTAACTGTGACAGGAATTGTCTTGTGTCAATGGTCGAGGAAGCGAAAGTAAGATAAACCTCAACTGGAAAGGTATGATGTTCACGAAATTGCGGGATTTAATTTGAAGACGTTGAATGTTATTTACATCATCAGGATCGGCTTAGGTGCCCTAGCTGCTCTATTAGCCACCTTGGTCGTAGACCTCAAAGCAGGTAATCCCCTCATCAATGGAATAACGGTTGCGTTGGCGGTCTACATTCTCACTTATTATCTTCTTAAGATGCAGTTCAGCAGCAAGGTGGAGAAGGAGAGCAAAGTTTTGACCATGGGAATAGGCATCTATTTCTTCGTCTTTATTTTCTGCTGGGTCCTGTTTACGACCCCGTTGCTTGCACCTCCAATGGCTGAGTTTACAGTAAATCCTGATCCGACAACAGAGCAGCTAGTAATTGGACAGGTAATAACTTTCAATGCAACAGCCAGCGAAGATCCAGATGGAACAATAGTCAAGTATTCCTGGACTTTTGGAGACGGAAATACCACCACAATAGAAGCCCCTATTATCACCCACACATATACCACAGCCGATAGCTACACAGTCAGACTAACAATCATAGATGAACATGGAATAAGCATGAGCAACACAACACCCATAACTATAAACAACCAAAGCTAACAACAGACAAACAAAACTACAGAAAACATAGGGGCAGATTAGCTTCCTAATAGAGATACAAAGTCGAAAACCTTATTTTTTCTGAAATTTTGCAGCACAGCACAGGTTACCTAACATATTTTTAATATTAAAAGAGATGTTACTGTTCAATAATGTGAACAGCAGAATATGTAGTGAGCAGAACACAAATGGTCTCATATCTTGAAGTTTTTATTCTTGCTGTGGTTCAGGGCATAACCGAGTGGCTACCAATATCCAGTTCAGGACACCTAGTGATTACCCAAAAAGCTCTGGGACTAGACTTGCCCCTCATCTACAGCGTCATGCTCCACGTCGGCACCCTCATCGTTGTCCTAACAGTCTTCCACAAAGATATCATTGAGATGCTCAAAGCACTAGCAAAACGTGACTTCAAAACAGACGAAGGAAAACTAGCCCTCTTCATAGCCATAGGCAGCATCCCTATAGCCATATTCGGCTTTGTATGTTATGACTTCTTAAAATCTCTCTTCTCAAACCTCCCCGCCGTAGGAACCGCCCTCCTAATCACAGGTGCTGTACTAGTTGTTTCCGAAAAAAGAATAGGAAATAAAAAACTCGACACAAGAAACACATTTCTGATAGGCTTAGCTCAAGCCTTCACCATAATCCCGGGCATCTCCAGAAGCGGCATAACAGTGGCAACGGGACTAATACAAAAAGTGGACAAAGTTGCTGCCTTCAATTACTCTTTTCTGCTTGCCGTGCCAGCCATACTAGGAGCAACAATCTTTGAAGGAAAAGACCTATCAACTGCAAACGTGGACTTGATTTCTTTGCTTTTGGGAGTAATAGTCTCCATGATTGTAGGCTACATCTCTTTGAAGCTTCTCCAGAAGATAGTTATGAAAGAAAAATTCCATCTCTTCGCTTACTACTGCTGGATAGTCGGAGCAGCCATACTATTTATCCCAATTTTTCAATGAAATTATTTCAAGAAAACGAAGGGAAACTTCTTAAGCTTGACTGAGAGGTCAGAATGGAGACTAACGTATTTAAGTTATGTAGTCACCTAATGAGAAAGGAATGTAGAGGTGTGAACTGGTGGGCAAGCGAAAAGTCAAAAGCGAAGACTACAATGCCATCAAAGTGCCAGCAGGCAACGACGTGATAGGTATAGCTAAACAAATGCTCGGATTCGATAGAGTTCTAGTAAGCTGCCAAGACGGCAAAGAACGCCTCTGCAGAATACGGGGAAAAATGAAACGCAGGATGTGGATACGCGTCGGCGACATCGTTTTGGTTTCTCCATGGGATTTTCAATCGGACAAACGCGGAGACATCATCTGGAGATACAAAAGAAACCAAGCAGATTGGCTGAGAAGAAAAGGCTTCTTGAAAATGTAACAAAAAAGAATAGCCAATGCACTTTTTTAGTAATAGGAGGATTTAAAAGTAGGTCCAATCATCATTAACAGCACAAAAAACGGAGAACCGAAAAATGAGCAAAAAAACTAGCGACTCGAACATAATATACGTAGGAAGAAAACCCCCCATGAACTATGTATTAGGCATCGTAACAGCCTTCAGCGGATCAGAAACCAAAGAAGTGACCGTCAAGGCAAGGGGACAAGCTATAACCACAGCGGTAGATGCAGTTGAAATAGCAAGACGAAGATTCGTAAAAGAAATGAAAGTAAACAAAATCGCCATTGGAACAGAAGAGATGCCGCCAAGAGAAGGGGAAAGCAACTCAAGGATGATTTCAACAATCGAAATCACCCTGAAACGATAGAAAACTCTACGTAATTCGATGACAGACAACGTCTGCATCACAGGTCAAAGGCGCACAGTCACTATTGTTGGCTTACGGTAGTAACTTGGCTGTTTGCTGATAGTGTTTAAGCCAGCGCCAAATTTTTCTTTTCATTTTTTTATTTTGTCAATAACTTATTTGTTTCATGAAATGACTTACTAGTAAACCATAAGACTTAAGATATAATATATAAATAGTTTAAATGGGAAAGCGTTTTGGGAAAAGCCACAATACTGACGCCCGTCTACATATCCGTAGCTTGGACATTAATGACCAGCTACCAGCTTTTCACCCAAACAACTGTAGAAAGCGTCACCAAAGCCATCACCATATACTTACCAACAATAGGCACTTGGATGGCTGACAAAATAGACATGATAGTATTCATCCATTCATTCGCATGGATTTTCCTCCTATCATCAGTCATTCCTGCATTACTTCTAGGAAAACAAAGAGGTGTTCTAGCCCAGTTCGGCTTGTGCCTAACATTAGCATTTTTGGTCTTCGTAATACAGGACATCTTAATAGGCTTCAGCGGAGCCATAGACCAAATCCTGGGATTAGAACCCCTGTTCCATAACCCAGCATTAGCAATGGCTTACCTGTCAGTACCATACTTTATGATGATAGGATTCGACATCCGAAGCAGGCACAAAAAAATGCAATGGTTAAAGGTCCCAAAAATCGAAACTGAAACTGACTACTTCCCTGAAGACACATTTATTTTGGAAGAAGAAGAATTTGAAGAAGAAAAACTACAAGAAGAAGAACTGATATAACAAAACCAAATGCAAACACCTGACAGAAGCCCCAGCATCGTCTACTGGCTTGGCAACAGCATCTACCTCAACATAACCAACAAATGCCCCAACAGATGCTATTTTTGTTTCAGAAGGTTCAAAAACGGCATCAAAGAATTCAAGCTAAAGCTGGAAAAGGTGCCCAACACAGAAGAAGTGATTGAAGAATTACACAAAATATTAAACAAAAACAACTGGGACGAAATTGTTTTCTGTGGATTCGGAGAACCCCTAGAAAGGCTAGATGTGATTTTGGAAGTAACCAGGTGGGTGAAGAAGCATTCTGGGAAGCGAGTAAGAGTTGACACCAACGGTCAAGGATACTTGCTGAATAAAGGAAGAGACGTGGTGAGGGAGCTGAAGGAAGCTGGTGTAGGCAAGGTATGTGTAAGTTTGAATGCCCAAAATAAAGAAACATACAATAAAATCTGTAAACCTACATTCAAAAACGCGTATGAGAATGTACTGGAGTTTATCAAAAGGGCTAAAGAATCGGGTTTAGAAACTGAGGCGACAGCTGTAACAGTTTCAGAAATAGAAGTTTCAAGATTTAAGGAAGTCGCAGAAAAGATGGGGGTCAAATTTTTGGTAAGAGAATACATCCCGTTCTTCTGGTAGAACATATAGCAGCTAATTTGTTCTAGAACATATGTTATTTATGGTAACAATCATTAGTTTATGAGGAAAATTAGAGTGCGAACTATTTTCAAATTAGATGTCGCAATCGGAATCCTGGTTATAATTAGCGCAGTTGTTGGATGGTATTTTAGTCCAAAATCAATCGCATACAACGAGAGCTTTGAACAAGATTTCGGCGGATGGATAGCAGACGCTGATGTTCCTCCAGACCCTAACAATCCAGGATCCAATGTTGAATGGAATGTTTCACGAACAACTTCTGCTAAGTCTGGACAATATTCTGTAGAATTCTACATTGATGGAAGACAAGATGATGGCACGGTTTGGATTGAAAAAATGCTGTCAACCGAAAGAAACGCACGAGTTCAAGTTAATGTTTCTTTTGATCTCTACAGCGAAAGCGAAAGTTTCAATGTTTTAGCTGCTGTTGTCGGTTTTGCGGGAGCATCTAATCCCGAAGTTGAAGCAGATCTCAAGATTATTGGAAAAGCTAACGATGTTTCAGGATGGAAACGTTACACATACATAGAGACTTTGGAAACGGACTCTAGGGGAGAAGTCTGGGTTGCTTTAGGAATAAGTGTACGCTGGGAGACCAAGATGACCTACAACGTGGATGATGTTAAAGTCACAATAGATTAAAAAACTAGAACTCTGTCTTTGAAGCTGAATAGTCTTCACTTAAAGATTGTCTGTTTCAAGAAATTCTGAACCCGACCAATCGGATTTTGCTTTTGCACCGGTTACATTGAATCACTAGTTCTTCTAGGTCTTCGCCAGTAACTTTGGTGCTTACTATTGTGTAGATGTCTTCGGTTTCGTCTTCAGGAGATATAAGGATTCCACAACCGGGACACGGAAAGTCTCCTTCTCCCTCAAGTTTGGTCAGGTCCACTTGATACACCAGAGGTGGGGTCATATATTTCATCTTCCTTTTGCTCTGATGCTTCTGTGCGCTTTTTAGTAAATAACGTTTATGAACTCATCATCAATTCCCATTTTATGTATCTAACTTAATGTTGTTTCATCTTGATTCTGATTATGGAAACCATATTCACTAGGTAGGAGTCGAATTTGAAATACAGAATATATTTAATATGCTTTAGAGCATACTAGGTACATAGATGAAAGGAAAAATGTCTCCAAAAAACCGTTCAGTAAAAAGAACTACAATCATTTTAGATGAAGACGAACGGGAGTATATCGACACACTCATAAAAGAGGGAAGAGAACCCGGAATAAAACCGCTCGTATCAAAAATGCTCGACGTTTACCGAAGCATGAGAATCTACGACTGGAAATATCCGGGAGAATACTACATCGGCATCAGTCGCGTAGCATTCCTAAACGTTGAATTCATTGATGCGTTAATCAAATATATTCCTAAAGAAAAATGGAGAGAAGCAGGACAAAGAATTGGAGAATTAGCCAAAGTTTCATTGGAAGCTAGCAGCAACGTCGAAACTACAAAACGAGAAAAATGGCCTGACGTCTTCAAGAGATTACGTGTCCAAGGTTTCGGTGATTTCTATCTCAAAGACAAATTCATAATAATCAGAACACCCCTCATCATCAATCAAGAGTTTTTGTGTGGATTCACAGAGAGCCTGCTTGGAATCAACTTAGAAGCGAGAACAGTAACGCCCCCCCTAGTCTTCGAAATCACAAGCGAAATCCCACCCAAAGAAAGGGAACACTCTTTTCAACAAGTGTGACCGCTAGGACGAGTTGAGAAGAAACGCAAGAAGTTATTGATACTCGTGAATGTGATATCCTGTTTGTGATGTCGTTTTTGTGAAAACAAATCGCTTTGCACACATTTTCGTACTCTTTATCACATTTCGAATCCGTATCAAACGGTTATGTGTGATACATATTGCAGTTTCATATTTGTTAAATACTTTAACTCAAGAAGTTCTGAGCATAGGAGAATCCGAATAATGATACGCATACTAAAATCGAAAAAGGGAATTTCACCAATCCTTGCCACATTACTCTTGATCGTTATTGCAGTTGCAGCAGTTATAGTCACCTACGCATGGGTCATCACATTCACAGGAACTACAACAGAAAACGCAGGAGCTTTGTTACAGCCTGAAAACATAAGATTTCACAGCGGAGATTCTATTGAAATCGTAATAAGAAACTCTGGAACAGGGAACGCAAAGATTGTCGAAGTCTATCAAGGTCCATCAACAGCAGAACTTCAGAAGATAACACCAGAAAGCTACGAACCAAGTACACAACTCGTCAACCCCGGTGAATCAATAACAATCAACCTAGAACTTAGCTCCGACTGGACAAGCGGAACAACATACTACTTCCAGGTAGTCACTGAACAAGGATACAAACTTCCTTTCCAAAAAGTGGCTCCTTAAATTCACTACCTCTTTCCCTTTTCCCCAAAAATAATAATCAACTCCCCAGAGTTTTATTACAATTTCTTTTTAACTACTATAAACTAGTAGATGATGTAGCATGAACCAGATACTTGATGGCGCTCGAATCATTTTGTGTCTCAGTTTTCTGATTTATGCATCATGGAGTGACTACAAAACCAGAGAAGTAAGTAACAAAATTTGGGCAATTCTAGGACCCTTAGCCCTTGCCCTAACAGGATTCCAGTTTCTAGTTTACTCCTCAGAACCTCTACAAATCATAATCTCATACGCTTTATCCTTCATAATTACCTCTGGTTTAGCCATAGCAATTTTCTATGCTGGAGGTTTCGGAGGAGCAGACGCAAAAGCACTAATGTGCATTGCCCTCGCCTTACCAGTCTACCCTAGCCATCTTCTTAAACAACCCACAGGATTCGTTTCGCCCCTTTTCCCCATAACCATCTTCACTAACAGTGTCCTCTTAGGTGCCCTCAGCGTATTCTATGCTCTCTTCCGCAATCTCCTCTGGAAACTTAGAAACAAGGGAGGCGTTTTCGAGGGACTGGAAACAGAATCACTTGGCCGAAAAATATTGGCACTTTTCAGCGGCTACAAAATCAGCGTTTCTAAGCTGGAAAAAGGGTTCATGTATCCTCTTGAAGACGTCGAGGTCAGCGAAGAAAGCGTGAAAAGGAAGTTGCTGGTATTTCCGAAGGATGAGGAACGTGATGAGATTGTTGCTAGAATATTAGAAAACGTAGGAATCGAAAAGCTAGAAGGGGGAGTGTGGGTTACTCCCGGTTTGCCCCTACTCATCCACATAACACTAGGCCTAGTAATTGCTCTGTTCTATGGCGACATCGTGTGGATTCTACTCGG
>JAFGGM010000060.1 GCA_016930555.1 Candidatus Bathyarchaeum sp. | reverse complement strand
TAACAAATAGATGTTTCCAGAGGTTATTGGAGCTTACAAAATTTTTGTAATTCTAGAACCTATTACTTTTAGTTTCACTCTACTCTCTCCCAGACTCTATATGTTGTTACAGCGCCAGCCTTATTAGATAAATCAGCAAAATGCAGTGACAATAGGAGGAAACACCATGAGTAAAATTGCATACAAAGAACAAGTAATGAAACGGCTAACATACATCCAAATCCTCGCTGAACAAGAAAGATACCAAGAAATCCAGAACCTTCTAGAAACAAACTTTGTGCTGGTTGCTGAAAATGGCAGTATCTGTTTCATGCCAAGGATGTGGCAAAACCCTGTTCACTGGACGCGACGTCATCTCACCATACTACGTTAGAGCAAGAAATGAATGCAGATGCCCTTCCTGCGGACGAAAACTCTCACACAATCCAATGAGCGTACAACTTGACCTGCTGAATGTCTAGAACTAAACTGATTAGCACCACAAAAGCGGCAAGAAGTAGCCATTTTGTTATTTTAGTTTTTTAGTTTTAGTAATGATTTTTTTGTCTGTTCAGGGTAACGAAAATGTAATGAGTGTATACCTCGAAACATTGTTGTCTTGAAGGTGACCTCTCGTTGAAGATTCTCTTTGTGGAACCTCCGAAGGATTACTGGTTTGTGATGGGAGAATATCTTCCTCCGCCCTACGGCATTCTTCAACTTGCAGCATATCTCGAAAACAAAAACAAAAATGTGGACATTCAGGTTTTAGACTGCAACGCCGAAGGCCTAGATTGGCACGGTCTAAAAAAATATATTGAATCATTCAACCCAGATATGGTGGCTTCAAGCGCCCTTGCTACCTGCAACACGTATGTAACAGCCAGAACCCTAGAAATCGCAAAGGAAGTGAATCCAGAGATCAAAACAATAGCTGGTGGACAGCACTTCACAGTATTAGCTGAAGAGAGCTTGAAGGCGTACCCTGAAATCGACGTAATTGTGAAGGGAGAAGGAGAAAACACCCTTGTTGAGTTGGCGCAGGCAGTTGCTGATGGGCAACCATTTTCGTCTGTGAAAGGCACATCCTCCAGAAAAGATAAACAAATAGTGCACAATCCTCCGCGGCCTCTAATCGAAAACCTTGACAGCCTTCCTTTTCCAGGATACAAGTTTGTGGAAAATCTGGTCCAAAACTACCACTTCACTGCTATGGCTGGCAAAAATACGAGATATGCCCTAATCGAAGGCTCCAGAGGCTGCCCCCATCAATGCACATTCTGCACTCAATGGCGGCACTGGGGAAGCAAATGGCGAAAAAAGTCTACAAAACGGATTGCAGACGAGTTCGAGTTCTGCATCGAAAATTATGGAAGCAGATTCCTGTGGCTCACCGATGACAATTTTGGTTTAGGCAAACGGGCAAACGACTTGGCTGACGAGCTCATAAACCGAAGATTTTCAGATGATATGTTATGGTTCATGCAAGTTAGATGCGACGATGTGGTGAACAATCCAGACATTCTGCCTAAGATGCGGAAGGCTGGACTCCGCTGGGTTCTTCTGGGCGTGGAAAGCCACAGCTCATCAACATTGAATTCTTTCAGAAAACAGACAACCCCTGACGATGCCCGAAAAGCAGTAAGGCTTCTGAAAGAGAATGACATCTTCACCCAGGGTATGTTCATTATTGGCCAAAGAAAAGACACATCTGATTCCATAGCTGGACTAAGAGAGTTCGTGAACGAGTTGGACCCTGACTTGGCAATCTTTGCGATTCTAACGCCGTTTCCTGGAACTGCCGTCTATGACGAAGCTAAAAAGAACGGATGGATAAAGGACTGGAACTGGGCAAACTATGACATGGTTCATGCGATCATGCCCACTGAGAGTCTGTCTACACGAGAAGTGCAGGAAGAATTGTATCACTGTTACAGGAGTTTCTTTGGTTCTTGGCACCGAAGATTCACTGGACTCTTCGCAAAGAAGGCATTGAAAAGAAAAGTTTACTGGTCCATGGCTCGCCAAGGCATCGTAAACCAGCTTAAAACATTATACTGAGTAGAGGAGTTATGTCACAGCAACGTTTAGTCAAATCTGACATAAAATATCAACTGCTGCTATCTTTTCTAGGTTTGTTTGTTGTTGTGTTGTTGACCACTTTTCCTCCAGCAGTCACTGGAGATGTTCCGTGGCGAAAACCAGTAGTCGGCTTAATCTTGAAGATGATTTGTGCCCTAGGAATTTCTGCCGTTTTATTGCCCAACAACTGCTTGAAAATCCTTAACATCGAAAAGAAAAACAGAACCGTTACCTCAGATTCAACTAGACCTGCCCTACACAGAAAATCGAACACACTTCAGGGACACCACCCCATTTGCGGAAAATATGATGCCCACGTCTTTCGGATAAAAGGCAGAACCTTTTGCGCAGCATGTGCAGGTCTGTTACTTGGTGGGCTTTTGGCTTTTGCTGGTGCAGTAGTATACTTTTTTGGTGGCTGGGCCGTTTCTTATAATAGTTCGATTGCTTTGTTGGGTTGTGTTTTGGTAAGTTTTGGCTTGTTTCAGTTCAAATTCAGGAGCCTTGTCCGCTTGTTAATGAACACAGTTTTTGTTCTTGGAGCTCTTCTGATTGTGATTGGCATTGATGGCTTGATTCGTAGTTTGGTCTTTGATTTGTTTGTTGTAAGTTTGGTACTTTTTTGGCTTTACACCAGAATATCCTTGTCCCCGTGGGACCATGAACTAATATGTTCTCGCTGTGAAGTTGAAAACTGCGAAGTAAGAAAATAAAAAAAGAGGAGTGTTGGCTAGTGTTTGCGCCCCATGCTGTATAGTGCTCCAGCAACCATCAATGTCCCAAAGATGATTATTATGAAGGCCCATAAGGGAAACTCTATGTCGAGAAAAGAAGTGACGCCCCACAGGATGATTAGGAGTCCAATAACCAAACCTGCGATTGATCCACCGTTGGGTAACCCGAAACACTCACTTTCTTTACGTCGCCGTTCACGTTTAACACGTGAGCGACCAACCAAAGGTTCATTGCATTTAACGCAAACTTCTGCGTCATCCTCATTCTTTGTGCCACATTTTGTACAGTAAACCATAGTTTGTTCACCAACATTTTTGTGCCTCAGCCAAATAGCTGGCTGTCACACCCCAGAAACCTATTCAGTGTGTTGAGTATAAAAAATATTTCATCGAACTTTCTTCAACTAAAGTTCCATCACTTCTTGAGGTAACCGAGAGGTCAATTTTTTAGCAATAAAAATCCTAAATTTGCTTTTACACAGATTAAATCTTAATGCTAATTCAGAATGTTAATTGTTATGAAAATAGACTTAGTATTAGGTTGATTTGCATTATTTGAGGGGGAAAGCAAACTCTATTTTGGCTTGGTTTGATAATTCTGGGTTTTGCTTCAATAATTCTCTTTACATTATTATGGCAATTTGCATTCATTAAGTGGTATACAAATGTCTCTTGGATTTTCAGACAATCATTTCCCATAATGGTTAGTGCAATTCTTTTCATACTTATTGGATTATACATCATGAGATCAGGTGTAAAAAACCTCCAATTCAATCAGATTGAGTGTGCATTGGCTAGCATTCGTTGCAGACTGCTTTATTGTTCACCAATTCAATTAGGTAAGCAAGTTTTTTCTCATCAACATCTTCCAAAGAGTGAATCTTTATGTGCCTCATTGTTTTACCTGTGCCTTCAAACAATTTCATTTCATTATTAGTTAACCCTGTAATTGCAAAACCGACATTAACCTGATTCTTCAGGGCGACAACATAGAATTTACCACCCGCAAAAGTTGGAACACCCCATCTCATCTTTTCCTCGGAACTCTCAAGTTTTCCATGGATAATTCTTCTAATTTCGTGTAGAATCTCTTTTTGAGGGGATTCTTGCCCTGCAATATACTCGATAACTTGCTTGTACATATTCGCCTACCCACTAAGAAGCTCTAATAATATTCTCTTTGTACACGCAGTTATTAAAAAAAATTTTCGCGCGAGTGGACCTAATTCGGGGTAAATTAATTTTACGCTACCTCAAGATTAATAGGCTTTGTTACTCAACTATTTTGTAGGTGAAAACGGTTTGCCTACTGTTAAAGTTTTAGAAAACATTTACTGGGTCGGAGTAGTTGATTGGAACAAAAGGCACTTTCATGGCTACGCATATTCGACTCAGCGCGGAACATCCTACAATGCATACTTGATAGTGGACAATAAGGTTGCTCTGGTTGATACTGTTGAGCACCCTTTCGCAGAGGAAATGATTGAAAGAATCAAAGAGGTAATTGACCCCTCCAAGATAGACTACATCATTGCAAATCATGTTGAGGCAGACCACTCAGGCTCCATCAAAGAGATTCTGAATCTTGCACCAAACGCAACTCTAGTGGGCACAGCCAACTGTAAGGCTGGTCTAGAGAAACACTATTTTGGTTACTGGAAGTTTCAAACTGTAAAAACTGGGGACACCCTGAGTTTGGGTGAACGAACGTTAACGTTTCTTGAGGCACCTATGCTTCATTGGCCTGACTCCATGTTCACCTACATCGAAAAAGATGCGTTGCTGTTGTCTAACGATGGTTTTGGTCAGCACTTGGCAAGCTCAAAAAGATTTGATGATGAGATAAACCAAGAAATACTCATGTGGGAAGCAGGAAAGTATTACGCGAATATTCTGTGGCTTTACAGTTCACTTGTGTTACGTAAGCTTGCAGAAGTTCAGAAGCTGGGTCTGAAGATTGACATGATTGCCCCCAGCCACGGTGTAATCTGGCGAAAAGCCCCTATGAAAATAGTCGAAGCTTACCTGAAGTGGGCAAACGGAGAAGCAGACAAAAAAGCCCTAATAGTATATGACACAATGTGGGCAAGCACAGAAAGGATGGCAAAAGCAATGCTTGAGGGCATCACCAGCGAAGGCATCGAAGCAAAACTCTACAGACTTCCCGTCAGCGACGAAGGCGACATCATCGGAGAACTGCTGGAAACAAAAGGGCTTCTTCTTGGCTCCGCAACCATAAACAACGGTGTCTTGCCAACTGTTGCTCCCTTTCTACGGGAGATTGAAGGCTTACGCCCAAAGAATAAGCTTGCTGCTGCCTTCGGCTCGTATGGCTGGGGTGGAGGAGCAACTGCCGCCATCGAAAAGTCGCTGAAGAGTGCAGGAATGGAGCTTGTGGCGCCTGCAATAACTGTTAAATGGGTTCCAGACAATGCTGAACTCCAGAAATGCCACGAGTATGGACGGGAGTTTGCCAAAAAAATAAAGGCAGCTGAATAGCTCAGGGGCTATTCTTTTCTAATTTTTCTTTCTTTTTCTAGTTTTTTCCACCATTTAGGGACCTTAAAGTCTTCTGTTGTGTCCCAGCTATCGAAAGGTTTGATGTCCAGTACTGGCGTACCGTCATAGGCATCTAAACCCTGAACTTTAAGAACATTTGCTTCAATTTCTAACAGTTTGACTCTTGTAAGCCCAATTGGATTAGGACGGTGAGGTGTCCTTGTTGCAAAAATTCCCAACAGCGGCAAGTCAGCTCTTCCCCGTGGGTGAACCTTCATCATTTTTCTGCCTTCACTAGATATTGCGTGGAGCCAGAAAAGAACAAACAGGTGCGAAAATTCTTTTACACCCTCCAAAGCCTCAATATATTCTTCAAGAAATATTATCCGTGAAATAACATTTTTGTTCCTAACTTCATCCCCAACTGCATCAGTATGGACGAAACCCACAGGTTCTAATTTAATACCGCTTAAACACAATAAACAACACATCCTCTCAGCAATAAAACAGTAGTAATGTTAGATTGGGAGAGTTAAAAATTAATCTAATTTTTTTCGTTAAACTGCAATCGTGGAATAGAGTGCTTGCTGACAAACGAATCTTTTGTTATAGGGCACACAGTTAATCTTACCGTAGGCTACATAGTAAGTCCCTCCCGAACTACCTTTTTTCAGATTACTTTCTACCGAAGTGATCAAAGTCAAGATTTTGGAATCAATCTCCATACTTGTTTACTCTGCAGGCTAAATACGATTGAATCAGATAAAAACAATAATTTAGTCTATACTGCATATTAGCTCATGGTACCCTTAATAATGAATGTTTCCAGAAAAACTTTGTAAATTACCTTAAAGAGATTGGATACTCTTGGGGAACTGCCAGCCTATTCTAATCCTGCTTTTTTGCTAGGGCACACTTATGTATAGTTGACAGTAAACAATAAACGGTTGCTCCCGCTTATATTCATAAAACGCTTCTCTGAAGTGTAGGGGAGAATATTTTGGGCTACATTTACTTGTACACTGGAACTGGGGGTGGAAAAACAGCAAATGCTCTAGGTTTAGCCCTTAGGTCTGTGGGTCACAAACATAAAGTTGTAATTATCCAGTTTTTGAAATGGTGGAAGAATACAGGAGAATACAAAATACGAAAGAAGCTAAAACCATACTACGAAATCTACCTGTTTGGCAGAGAAGGCTGGATTGGACTAGGCAACTTAGGCGAAGAAGACAAAAATCTCGCAAAAGAAGGGCTAGAATTCGCTAAAAAACTAGTAATGGAAAAGAAACCTCATCTGCTTGTTTTGGATGAAGTAAACTTGGCTCTACACTGCCACTTGCTGGACCTAGACGAGGTTATGAAATTTCTGTACAGTCTTCCAGAGGAGACTGACGTGGTTTTAACTGGAAGATACGCGCCCAAAAAGCTCATAGACAAAGCTGATTTCGTCAACGAAGTGAAGGATTTGAAGCATCCAGAAGAACTGGTGACCACTGAGGGTATCCAGTACTAGTTTAGCCACCTGTCTGAAGAAGAAGAATTGCCTTAGCCAAGTCTCCGTCACTCGATTCTAGGGCACGTTGAGCGTCTTCTAGGCTCTTTCCAGTTTGGTCCGCAACAAGCTGTACATCCTCCTCAGGAATAGTCACTGCAGCCGCCTCGGTTTCTATGGCTCGTTCACTCATTTGCCCTGTGACCTGAAATATTTTCTGTCCCTGCATCTCGAGAACAGCAACTTGAGCGTTTTCAATCACGATTTCTTTATCGCTTGTTTTGAAAATGACTTCCTGAACATCGGGTATTTCTCCCATGTTCATGCCCATGCGCTGCATCATCCGTTTGGCATTTCTTGGACTCATTCTTTTACGCATTTTCCATTCCCTTTCCTATACTCCCTCAAGGGGGTTCTTAACTTTTTTCTGCCATTCCTCGACGAACCCGTACAGCCATTCCTCTGTTGAACTGTTTCATTTCAGTTCCAGTGAGTACGGCTCTGCCAACAGCCAAAACCTTGCTTTTTTTGTTGATTACTATGACTTCTGTGTTTGGTCTTATTGTGGGGTCAGCGTCTATTACATGTTTGGCAAAGGCGCTTCTTCCCTTCATGACAAAGGGTTCAGCGTCGTCATCGACTTTGACCCAGCATCGTAGAGGATTAACTTCTCGTATAAAATGTTTGGCCCCTGCAACAGTCAGAATTAGTAGCCCAGTTGTGGGTCTGAGGGTAGCCAACAATTCCTCCTGTAGGTGGATGTACCGTATTTTTCCTGTATTTTTTGAGTACACAATCTTGACTGTGTCGGGAAACAGTTTTTTTCCCGTATTTCTTCCAAACTGGTAATCAGCTACACTTCGTATTTTCTGGAGAGCATCCTTATCCACAGTTTCACCTGCACTTTTCCAACTTAACATTCAACTAGAGCCTTAAACTTTGTTATCTGAGCAGATAAAAGTAAGTCAAAAATAAGAAAGTTTAAGTTTTCTCTTTCACCATATAAAGAAACTAAAAAGGCGGAGTAACCAGAATGGAAACGCTTCATCACAATGGCGTCCTCATTCCAGCTCAATACGAAGGCAAAGGACTCATAGTCAAGATAAATGGCAAAGAGGTTAAGTTGACAGCTGAGCAGGAAGAGATGGCTTTCGCTTGGGCAAAAAAGGTTGGAACACCATATGTTGAGGATAAAGTATTCGCAAAAAACTTTCACAAAGACTTCTCAGAAAAACTAGGATTCACAGTTAAGCATGGAGACGTTGACTATTCGGCAATAGTCTCTCTTGTTGAAGAGGAACGGGAATACAAAAAGAATCTTCCCAAGGAAGAGAAGAAGCTGTTGGCAG
>JAFGGM010000011.1 GCA_016930555.1 Candidatus Bathyarchaeum sp. | reverse complement strand
TGTATCATCACTGTTCCTGCGCACTTTAATGACAATCAACGACAGGCTACCAAAGACGCAGGAGAAATTGCTGGTTTCGAAATCTCGCGAATCATTAATGAACCAACAGCAGCTTCGCTAGCTTATGGTCTTGACAAAACAGATAAAGAAATGAAAATCTTGGTCTTCAGTTTTGGCGGAGGAACTAACGACACAACCATCATGGACTTTGGTGGAGGAGTATTCGAGGTTTTAGGCACAAGTGGAGATACACAACTTGGCGGTACCAACCTTGATTCTGCAGTGGTCGATTACCTGTTAACCGAATTTAAATCCCAGAATGGCATCGACCTTAGCAGTGACCCAATGGCAATGCGCAGACTCAAAGAGGCAGGAGAAAAAGCAAAAATTGAGCTTTCAAACCTGCTGACAACTGACATCGACCTACCGTTTATTGCTTCTAACGCAAATGGACCACAGCACCTTCACATAACTTTGACACGAGCTAAGCTTGAGCAACTTACACGACCAATAGTTGAAAAAATACGAGAACCAATACTTAGAACCCTCAAAGATGCTAAGCTTGAACCCAAAGACATCGACAAAATTGTCCTTATTGGCGGACAAACAAGAATGCCTATGGTCCGAAAATTCATGGAAGACTTGCTAGGTAAACCTGCAGAGCGAGGCGTAGACCCCATGGAGTGTGTTGCTGTTGGTGCAGCAATTCAAGGTGGAGTCTTAGCTGGAGAAGTAAAAGACCTTCTGCTGTTAGACGTTACACCTTTGTCTCTGGGAGTTGAAACACTTGGTGGAGTCTTTACAAAGGTTCTGGAACGAAACACTACCATACCAACAAAGAAGAGCCAAATCTTTTCGACAGCAGCCGATAATCAAAATGCTGTAACAATCAACGTATTACAAGGAGAAAGAGCCATGGCTGCTGATAACGTCTCATTGGGAATGTTTAACCTCACAGGAATACCTCCTGCACCTCGAGGTGTGCCACAAATTGAAGTAACTTTTGACATTGACGCTGATGGCATACTGAACGTTTCTGCCAAAGATTTGGCAACAGGAAAAGAACAAAAAATTACAATAACCGCTTCAACAAAACTTTCGGACAGCGAAAAAGAGCGCATGATGAACGAAGCCGAACAATTCGCAGAAGAAGACAAAAAACGCAAAAAAGAGATTGAGGTTCTTAACGAAGCTGATTCATTACTTTATACTGTAGAAAAAACCAAAACAGATTTGGGCGATAAACTTGGAAAAGAACAAATTGAGAAAATCGACAAAGCTGCAGCGGAACTGCGGGAAACACTTGGCTCCAAGGATGTTGAAAAGATCAAAACCAAATCTGAAGCCTTAACAAAAATTCTGCAAGAAGTAGCCACCGTAGTTTACCAACAAGCTGCTGCTTCACAACAAACAGCCCAACAAACTCAACAAACTCAGGAATCTGCTGGTCCTAAAGAAAACGTTGTGGATGCAGAATATGAAGACGTGAAGGAAAACAAAAAAGAGTAACCTTGGCGTTACGGCTTAGGCTGATATCCAGTGACTGAGAAACGCGATTACTATGAAGTTCTTGGTGTATCAAAAGATACCCCAAAGGCAGAGATTAAGAAGGCTTACCGAAAATTAGCTCTGAAGTATCATCCAGACAGAAACAAGTCTGCTGATGCTGAAGAAAAATTCAAAGAAATCTCAGAAGCCTATGCTGTTCTTTCTGACGACGAAAAACGCAGTCAATACGACCAATTTGGGCACGCTGGAATAAACGGAAAATACAATTGGGAAGATATCTACAGAAACACAGACTTTGCTTCAATCTTCAGAGACATTGGCTTCGGAGGTTTCGGGTCCATTTTTGATATGTTCTTTGGTGGTGGAGGCCACCGAAGAAATGGTCCAAGAAAAGGACAAGACATGCGTTATGACATTGAAATAACCCTCGAGGATGCCACTTTTGGTTTAGAGAAGGAAATAGATTTTCAAGGTTTTGATGTTTGCGAAACATGTCATGGTAGTGCAATGAAGCCTGGAACCAGTTCTGAAAAGTGTCCTAAATGTAATGGATCAGGTGAAATACACGTTACAAGAAATCTTGGGGGCATGTATCTTAGGCAAGTTCAAACTTGTGCTGAATGTAACGGGAGAGGTTTTCCATCAAAGAATTTGTGCCAAACCTGTAACGGTAGTGGAGCAACAGCCGGTCTGCAAAAACTAAAATTGAAAATTCCAGCCGGAATTGAAGACGGAAACAGCCTCAGATTGTCTGGCGAAGGAAAGCCCGGATACAAAGGTGGACCAAAAGGCGACCTTTACGTGTTTGTGCATGTTAAACCTCACAAACTCTTTGAAAGAAGAGGAGACCACATTCTCTATGAAGCACAAATCACTTTTCCTCAAGCAGCCCTAGGCACCAAAATAGTTGTTCCAACTCTCTACGGGGACGCAAAACTCAAAATTCCAAAAGGAACCCAAAGTGGAACAGTATTTCGACTAAACGGCAAAGGTCTACCACACTTAAATGGATGGGGAAAAGGTAACCAGTTTGTCAACGTCGTGATTGAAACGCCCAAGAAATTGACGAAACGCCAGAAGGAACTTTTAAACGATTTAGCAAAAGAGTTGAAAAAAGAATAATACATTTTCTATATTGAATTAAAGCAAATATCAAAACAGTATGAGAAATCATGAAAAAACAAATAGTCAGCGTAATAACGCTTCTGATTTTTTGCAAGCATGCTTTTAATCTATATTTAACTAACCAAGTAGTTGTTTGGGTAAAATGATGTTTAGAAAATGTCTCATACCGTTTATGCTACTGATTGTATTTTTTTCCCAAAATGTGCAGTTAGCATATTCATTTGGTGAATTTGATAAGACTGCAGTTGTGGAATGGGTTATAGACGGAGATACATTTAGAACAGATATCGATGAAACGATAAGACTTGCAGACATCAATACTCCTGAAATAGATGAATCTGGCTATTGGGAAGCAACAAATTACATGATTTCGACTGTAAAAAACAAAGATGTGTTTTTGGATATTGATGATAAATATACTTATGATGATGAAGGGCAAGGACCACGATTAGTATGCGTAGTTTATGTAGATTATAATCAAACTCATTATCTGAATGTAAACAAGGCTTTAATAGAGAATGGTCTTGCAGTAACCTGGGACCATGATAACCAATTCAACCCTTCAAAGTGGAATCTGTTTGTTTTAAAGAGTGAAATTCCAGAGTTTCCTTCATGGACTATTCTCCCTTTTGTTTTGATGGCAACTTTTTCTGGGATAATCATCAAGAAGAGGCTAATCTCAAAAAGTTAGCCCATTATTTTATTTCCATACAGTTCTTTTAGATATTGTTATGGAAAAGAAAAAGGCAATTCTTATCGAAGTCCTTGTGAGTCTATTGCTCACGGTTATAGGCCTCGTTGTGTGGTGGTGGTCACAGCAATTAGTATTGCTACTATTATATCCTCCACCATAAGCTATTCAAATCATTGAAATTGTACCATTTATCTCTGGGGATTTTCCATTATATTTATCCTTGATGCATTAAGAAGAAATATGACAAAAGAATGAGGAGAAATCGCTAATGAATAAGATACCTCTGATCAAATGTTCGGTATGTGGGGAAGAAATGGTTTCTTCTGTAAAGGCCGATTTTAGGATAGGAGGTACAGGTGGGACATGGAAACTAATTTTTGGGGAATGGGCTGAGTTGGGTGAGAAAATGATTCCATTCTACATTTACGTTTGCCCAAATTGTGGGAAAATCGAATTGTTTGTAGATGAAAAAACAAAAGAAAAATTAACAGATTCAAAAATAAAGAAACAAAAAGAAACTAAGATTTGAAGGGACTAACCTCAAAATTTTAGACACTTGTTTATCTGTGTTTTATGGAATCGTAAATTTAACACTGCCATGATTGGCGTGCCAAGCACTAAGCTGTAGAACATAATTTCCTGTGGAAATAGTTTCATTAAAATTGAAAATAAATGTCTGTGTCGAGTTGCCGTTAGTTCGAAGAATGGTGGATTCATATAGCTATCGCTAACAATGTTATAATCTTCAATGTTTAGTATGTATGCTCCCTCGATTCTGGTATCCCGTGTCGTTATTGCCTTAACATCAACAGAAAGAATTAACGGAGAGTCATTAATCACCGAGACATTTGTTATTTTGCTTCTTAACGGAAAATGAAAGGAAGCTGGGGCGACTATCAAAGTGAAAGCAAACAATACGATTGTGAATACTAATATTGGAATACCTACGGTAGCAATTGCTGTGAATAAATTTCTGTGGTTTTTTATTTTTGGTCTTGCAATTCCTATTATTCCAATGGTGAAAAGGGCTATTCCCCCTAGCATCATTAACAACAAAAAATCATAGGATAATGATGCCAAAATGTGTATTTGGTCCCATTCTTTTAAATTGGAACCTACAAAAAAATTTATAATAATCACTCCTAACGCTGAAATAAACCCAAAACAAATTTTGGAATGTTTCAAAACAAGAACCGCCAATTAATCCTAAATCAGTTACGCCGAATTAACATAGATATGCTTTCTGAATTCTCACTCACTTGAGGAATTAGTATGTTACAATTTTTGGTCAAAGTTTCTTGACCTTCAAAAGTCAATTTGGGTCAAGATTTCTTGACAAAAACGCTTTTCAGTTCAGCCTGGAAAGTTGTTGTTGGTGCGGTAAGTGGGGGATAAGGGAGTAACTCTGATTGTGATACTGTTTTCTTGCTTTTTGTTATTAGTGTTATTGCAAAGTATTGCTTTTGCATCTTCAGATAATTGGAATTGGGTTGAATTGGAAACAATCACTGGAGAAAATTATTATGTATGTGAAACAGAGCCTTTCAACATTAACTCTTCTGTTGCTGTTTGGAGAATTGTTTGGGAATACACTCCCCGAACCGATGTTCCCGAACATAGCACAGGCATAACAATCTATCTTTATGCTGGAGCTTCAGGCGATAATCAACTCCTCGAAATAGGTCGTAAGGGACTATACAATGGCGATAAGGATTGCAGATACTTTCACGAGGAAGGCGTCTTCCGTTTGAAAATAAGCACTAACACACAAAAATTCACGATAAGAATTGAACAAAGCATGGGATATATCCCAGACCCTCCCACCAACAATTGGGTTGAAGTGACACGATTCATTGGAACTAAGGGATTCACGACAGACATTTTTGTGTGTTACCACCCTGAATGGCGAATCAGATGGGAATATAACCCAGGGTATGGGATTTTTCCTGAACTGGCTACCCTGCAGGTAACTACATACAAAGAAGGAGAATCTGCCAAGTATTTCAATAAAATAATTGAGGTTCCAAATGGAAACCCAAATGGCGTTGAATTGCTTAACCAAAGTGGAACATTCTACTTAGAAATTAGTACTGGAATAATTGAAAGTTACACAATCATCGTTGAACAAAATATCGAGTCTATCCCAGAATCTCCCTCATGGGCTATTCTACCCTTAGTTATAGTAGTAACTTTGGTTGGTGCCATTATAAGAATAAAATTGGAAAGAGTGATTTAGAATGAGAAAAGTTATAGAATTTGCTTTGATTTCTCTACTCTTCTTTATTTGGGTAGCAATTTTGATTTATCCAACAGTCAAAGCGGAACCTAAAACGATTGTTGTGCCTGATGATTTTGCTTCTATTCAAGAGGCCATTGATAGTGCCTTGGATGGCGATACTGTTTATGTGAAAAGCGGGGAGTATCATGAAAATCTTGGAATCCATAAACCAATTTCTTTAGTTGGAGAAAATGTTGATACCACGATTATTGATGGTAATCCTTCTGAGGGATTCAGGATACCAATAACAATAGGAAGCGATAATGTTTCAGTTTCTGGTTTTAAGATACTTTATGGGCAAAATGGAATAGGGGTAGGTGAAGTGAAGTTCTGCAGTATTTCAGGAAACAGGATAGCAGGGAATCAGCATGGTATTGTTTTGTTTAACAGTTCATATTGTAATGTAACAAAGAATTATTTTGAATTGATTGGACTTTCAAGTGCCATTCAGCTAAATCATGCATACAATAATTTGGTGTCTGGAAATTACATTAACAATTGTACTGAAGGAATCCAAATTTGGCAGAGTAGCAATAACAATACTATTACTGAAAACACCATAACAAATTGTGATGATGTCGCAATTAGGCTTCAGTATACCGACAATAACACAATAGCAAGAAATGATGTGTCAAATTCAGGTACTGGAACAACCATCTACGTTGCTAATAACAACACGATTACAAAAAACAACTACATCAACAACTTAGAGCAGTTTCCCTCTGGGGAGTGGGAATGGTATGCAAAGACGTTTGGATATAATGGTTCGCAAAATATCATCACACAAAACTACTTTAGCGACTACAACGGCACAGACATAGATGGAGATGGAATAGGCGACACACCATACATATTGAATGATGAAAATCAGGACAACAATCCGCTAATGAAAACAATAGAAGTCCCTGTCATTCCAGAGTTATCCTCATGGATGATTCTGCCAGCTTTCTTGATTATTACTTTTTTGGCTATAATATTCAGAAAAAACTATTCAATGAATCTCTTTGAAAATTAAACCCTACTTTATTCAAGACGTTTAATTATGTGGTAGCCGAACTGCGTTTTCACTATTCCTGAGATTTGTCCTTTGTCGAGGGCGAAGGCTGCTGTTTCGAATTCCTTCACCATTTGTCCTCTGCCGAATGTTCCGAGGTCTCCTCCACGTTTTTTGGATGGGCAAAGTGAAACGTCTTTGGCTATAGCTGAAAACTTCTCTCCCTTCTTCAGGCGTTCCAGAATGTTGTTTACTTCTTTTTCTGTTTTCACAAGAATGTGAGCACAATGAACTTTGCTTGACATACTGAACCCTTACCAAAGAGGGTTTATAACAGTTATGGGTTGGCATCCATCACTGCTGAATCTTAAGTGAAAGCTGCCAGTAGGGCTTAAATACCAAAAACACCACTTCTTTACGTGTAAGGTGCATGGGGAGCTGGGCGAACCCGGCTGAGAGGACAACTACCATGTTGTCGACCCTACGAACCTGATCCAGGTAATGCTGGCGGAGGGACAAAGAGTTGAACCAAAACACAACCAATTTTTCAACAAAATTAATAGCAGAAATCGTCATGTTTGTTGCTCTTGCAACAATTTTAAGTATGTTCAAGATTTTTGATATGCCTTACGGAGGGTCCGTGACATTAGCTTCTATGGTGCCTATCCTTTGGCTAGCTCTGCGAAGGGGACCAGCAGTCGGTTTATTTTCAGCTACACTGTACGGAGTAGTGCAGCTTGCGTTTGGACCTTATATTGTTCATCCTGCGCAAGTGCTGCTTGACTACCCCATAGCCTTTGGGATGCTGGGAATTGCAGGGTTCTTTCAGGAGCACCCCTTTATTGGCATAACTTTGGGTACACTTGGACGATTTGTTGCGCACTTTATTTCAGGCATACTCTTTTGGTATATGTACGCGCCTGAGGGAATGGATCCTTCAGTCTACTCTGCAGTTTACAATGGAGGCTACATGCTGGTCGAGCTTGTGATAAGCCTCTACGTCATATACCTGCTACGTGAAAGCAAATTGCTGAAAATCTATCTGTGAAGGGAAAAAACAGGTGAAGCTTCCAAACGAGGACCTCAAAAAGCTGCTGGGCACAATAAGAAAAGATTCTCGAGTTGTTGTTTCGCCTCAGCTTGGTTTCGATGCAGGCGTCCACAGGCTAGACAATGGCAGATACCTTGTTGTCTCCACAGACCCATGCATTGGGGTTCCTGAAGAGTGGTTCGGCTGGTTTCTAATCAATTACGTCGCCTCTGACAATGCCCTCTTCGGAGCCAAAACCGAGTTCTGCACAATCAACCTGCTGGGTTCCCCATCAACAACCCCTGCAATCTTCCACAGTACTATGGAGCAAGCCTGTGACGCCGCCAAAGAATTGGGAGCTGCTGTCGTGGCTGGGCACACAGGAACATACTCGGGTGTATCAACACTGGTTGGAGTATGTACAGGATACGGTTACATTGATAAAGAAAGGCTAAAAACTCCTGGAGACGCCAAACCAGACGACAATATATTATGTGTCAAGGCCATCGGCTTAGAAACTGCAGTGAATTTTGCTTTAACTCATAGAGAATTGGCTGAAAAACTCTTTGGAACAGAACAAACACGGAAACTTGTGAAACTTGTTACTATGCAGAGCTGTGTAAAAGAGGCGTTGCTCCTTGCGGAAATCGAGGGAGTACATGCCATGCATGATGCTACTGAAGGTGGATTAACGGCTGCATTGAATGAGATGGCTGAAGCATCAAGTGTCGGCTTCAAGGTTGAATGGAAAAAAATTTTGTTTACCGAAGAAATACGGGATTTGAGAGCATTTTATCGACTGTCCGACGACGAGGTGTTGTCGATGTCTTCCTCTGGCACCTTCGTAGCTGCGGTTAGTCCTGAAGACAAAAATAGAGTGGAGACGGTTCTGCGACAAAACAATATTGAATCAAGGCTCATTGGCTCCTTCACAAAAGATATGAAGCGTGTTCTAGTCAAAAGCGGAAAAGAAGTAACCTTTCCTGAGGAGGCTAATGACCCCTACATTAAAATTGTTTCTGGAAAACTGTAGAATCAGTCTGCTGTTAGGCTCTACCGTTTCTTTTTATTTACTACTTTAATTTCTTTGCCCAGTTTGAGTCTCATTCCGTCAAAGGCAGCTATTGTAGGAATGCCTGTTTTTTCTTCGATTAGTTGTATTTCGCGGTTAGGTCCACTATAGAGCATTTTCATTCCGAAGTGGGTTGCTACAGCAATTTCAGGCTTTACGGCGTCGATGATAGTTATGGCTTCTTCAGGTGTCATGTGCCCTATCCAAGGACTTCCTAGGGGCCTCATAACGGAAATAATGAGGACTCTGACGCCCATGTACTCTTTTTCGATGTCCGCAAAATATTCTGTGTCCGCTGTGTATCCTATGGCTCCAACCTCTGGGATTTCGAACCGGAAACCAACCGCTTCGGAATCAGTGTGTTTGGCTTCTGTAGAAACTACTTTTGTGGAGCCAACCTTGAAGTTGACTCCTGGCTTAACGATTATCACATCTTCTATCATTTGTTGATGGTATGTAGAGATTGCTGGTCCAGTTTCCGTGTTTCCGACAAGTATGTTCGGGGGTGCAGCGACTACTCCCCGTTTCTTTAGCATGCCTCGGGTCATAGCTTCTACCATTATTTCTGCGTCGTTGTAGTGGTCTGGGTGCCTGTGGGAAATCAGCACTGCCTCGAGTTTTTGGGGATTCAGTCCTGCATTTAGGGAGTATATAAGGGCACCTGGACCTGGATCAATGTGGATGTTAAGACGGTTGGATAGGATGCGTATTCCGCCTGTTTGTCTTTTCTGGGTTATGGTAGTGAATCTTCCGCCTCCTGTTCCCAGGAACACAATTTCTGTTTCTTTCATTTTTTTGCACCGAGAATACGGTGGTGAATGGCAAGTGTTTGTTACTTATTGGTACTGAACCGTTATAAGCCTTTGAATGTTCATTCAGTAGAGAATGTTATATTGTGTTGATGTGGAGTATTTTGTGAGGTTTAAGCTGTGAAGGTTGTGGTTCGTGTTGGCGGCTCTGTTGTGGGTTCCCCCCTTAATGCGCCAATGATAAACAGGTATGTTACTTTGTTAAAGGATTGGAAAAATCAGGGACATAAAGTCGTAGCAGTTGTGGGTGGCGGCTCCTTGGCTCGCGAATTCATCAAAGTGGCTGCTTATCTTGGATTAGAGGAGGAACGTAGAGACTGGGCGGCTATTCACGTTTCGCGGCTTTTTGCTCAGTTGTTTGTGTTGAGTTTAGGCGATTCTGGCTGTGAAGCTGTGCCTGTTAGTTTGGATGAAGCTGAGGCTTGCCTGAAGAAGGAAAAAATTGTTGTTATGGGCGGTTTGCGTCCTGGAATGACCACAGACACTGTAGCGGCGCTAATCGGGGAACGGGTGAAGGCTGATTTGCTTGTGAAGGGCTCTAACGTTGATGGTATATACACGAAGGACCCGCGAAAGTATTGTGATGCAAAAAAGGTGGACAAGCTAAGGTTTAAGGAGCTCGTGGGTCTGTTTGACGCGAAACAGCATAAAGCGGGAATTAACCAGATTATTGACCCTGAGGCTGTTAAGATACTAGCCAAAATCAGGTTGCGGACAATCGTTGTGGATGGCTATGACACTGCCAATCTTGTGTTTGCTGTTGAAGGCAGACAGGTTGGGACAGTAATAGAATGACTGCTGATAGGTAAGCCTTAAATCCATTATTTCATGTTTCTTTTGAGGGATGGGCGGCGGTAGCGAAGTCAGGTCAAACGCGGAGGACTCAAGATCAGCGTCTGATGAGCAATCCTTTCCCATAGGGGTTCGCAGGTTCGATTCCTGCCCGCCGCACCACCATCTTCGATCCTTTTGTGTTGTGAATTTTTATATGGAAATTTGGAAAATATGGTATATCGGGGGATTTTTGTGGATTGTAATAAGCAGTTTTTGTTTCAGGTTCTTAATGTTGTTACTTTTGTTGTGATGGTTGTTTCTTCAAGACTTAAACGTTGAAAAAGCATTCCTATTCATTAGTTCAATAGGTGATAGGGTTGTTGATGAAGAAAACCAAGATTGTATGCACGATTGGTCCTTCTAGTCTGCAGGTTGAGACTTTGCGGCAGATGGTGCGGGCGGGTATGAACTGTGCTAGAATAAACACTGCCTATGGAGATTATGAGCGCTACAGGACAGTTGTGGAGAATGTCAGGGAAGTAGCCGATATTCCGGTGATGATTGACCTTAAGGGTCCAGAAATCAGGCTTCGAACAGAAAAAGAAACGGAGGTAAATGAAGGAAATGTTCTGGAGATCGGTTTCAATAAGGAACCGATCAGTTTTAACCACAACTTCATTGATCAGATAAATATTGGTGACTTGATTTTCATAGATAACGGCAGAATCAGAACAGAAGTCACCAAAAAAGGCGAGAAAACTCTTGGTCTGCTGGTGAAAAGCGCCGGCGTAATAGCTAATGGTAATGGAGCCAACATACCCAACAAACGGCTCATGGTTTCAACCCTCTCACAAAGGGACCTGACGATTATCGAGTTCGCAAAAGAAAATGAAGTTGAAATTTTGGCTTTGTCATTCACAAGAAGCGCTAAAGACATAACTAATCTACGGCAAGCATCTGAAGGATTCACGGGCACAGTTGTTGCCAAAATCGAAAACTTTGAGGGAATCAGAAACTTTGGCGAAATACTAGGTGCATCAGATGCAATCATGGTTGCGCGTGGAGATTTGGGTGTTGAAATAGAGCCTGAAAGAGTTCCATTGGTTCAGAAGTCTCTTATTCGCAGATGCAACCAGCAGGGAAAGCCTGTTGTAACTGCCACGGAAATGTTGGAATCCATGATGCATCAGCCTAATCCAACACGAGCTGAAGTCAGTGACGTCGCAAACGCTATATTAGACGGAACCGACGCAACAATGCTTTCTGGAGAAACCGCAGTTGGCAAATATCCAGTGGAATCCACTGCAATGATGGCTCGTATCGCCATGGAAACAGAAAAAGCAACAAAAAGCATTATAGAGGACAGGGGCTTCGTCAACATCTCGGACACTGTAAGCAGATCAATCCAAAGCATTTGCCAAGACATGCCCCTAGACAAGGTAGTCACGATAACAAGGTCAGGCTACACAGCAAGGATGATATCCCGATTCAAAATCAAGCAACAGATAATCGCTGTTACGCCAAACCCCATGTCAAAGAAACAACTGGAACTAGTTTATGGCGTAGTTCCCGTATACTATGATTACCGCAAAGAAACAGATCGAATATATGCTGTTGCAAACAAACTCCACACCATGGAACTGCTAAACCTTGAAGACACGGTGCTCTTCACAGCCGCCTTCAGAACCCACAAAAAACATGCAAGCAACCTCATCGAAATCCACCAAATCAAAGAAATTCTAGACACAGCAAAAAAGAACTGAATCAGCCCCTTCATATTAGTATTCTAAAAGCAGAATGCTGTAAAGAAAAAGTATTTTACATTATAAAAAATCAATCTAGCAAATTTTAGGGGCAAAATTTAACCTTCTGTTCTTGTTTAATCCTCTTCTTTGTATCTTCGTATTATTCCGAGTAAGAAGTTTGCTCTCGGAACCTTTTTCATGTAGCTTTTGTATTCATCTCCGAACTTTTCAACTGCATCTTTGTCAGCCTTAATCAGATCAATGTA
>JAFGGM010000059.1 GCA_016930555.1 Candidatus Bathyarchaeum sp. | reverse complement strand
CTCCTTGGTGACCCACCACAACCACGTAGTCTTTTAAGCCTGCTTCCTTCAGCGTGTCGATGACGTGATGAATAAGAGGTTTTCCGACAAGCTTGAACATGGGTTTAGGTCTATTTACTGCAAGGGGAAAAACTCTTTTTCCTTCTCCCCCGGCAAGGAGTATTGTTTGCAATTAATCACCCCTTCATTGCTTTATTTAGTTCTGTTGTGGCAAAGTAGTAAAGTTTTTGCAGTTTCTCTTTTGTTTTAGCTTCTGCAGAGATTCTTATTACAGGCTCAGTGTTGGAGGCTCGCAGGATTACCCAGCCGTCCTCGTCAATCAACTTCACTCCATCAATGTCCAAAGTTTTCAGTCCAAACCGTTTGAATTGGCTCCGAACACTTTCTATCACAGCAAATTTTTTGCTATCAGGAACCTCAAAATTCTTTTCATACACTGACGGATACTGTGGCAAAGCAGCAACCATCTCAGAAAGCTTTTCGTCACTTTTTGACAGTATCTCAGCCAGTTTTATGCTTGCGAATGTGCCGTCATCCATGCCGTAGACGTCGGCAAAGTAAAAGTGGCTGCTCTTTTCTCCCCCTAATAGTGCCTGTTCGTTAATCATTTTATCCATTATGAAGGTATGTCCAACCCGTTCAACCAACGGTATTCCGCCAAGTTCCTTTACGTACTCTTCAACTGCCATGGAGCAACTTAGTTCGTAAACAACTTTTCCGCCTGGATGCTTCTGGAGGGCGTCTTTGGCAAAAATCAGCAACGTCAGGTCTCCGGGAATTAGTTTACCCTTTTCATCAATGAACACTGCTCTGTCGCCGTCCCCGTCGTATCCGACTCCAAAATCTGCCTTTTGACTAACCACTTCCTTCATTAATTCGCCCAAAGTTTCCTCTTTTGGAACAGGCAAGTGGGCAGGAAAAGTGCCGTCCGGCTCCTGATTTAATGTTATTATTTCGCAGCCTAATCTTTCGAAGAGGGCTGGAGCTACAAGCCCGCAGGTGCCGTTTGCTGTGTCGGCTATAACCTTAAGTTTTCTTCCAATCTCTATTTTGCTTTGAACAAAGTCCAGATACTCGCCGATTATGCCCTCATAATTGACTGCTTTCCCCCGTTTTTTACCCAACTTTCTTGGGTTAAGAGCTTTTGCATTATCGCGGATAGTTAGCATGTCCCTGCCGTAGATGCTTCCCTTCTGTCCCCAGAATGCCTTGAATCCGTTCCATTGGGGCGGATTATGGGATGCAGTAACCATTATTCCAGCTTCCTTCTTGAGGTGGTTTGCAGCAAAATAAAGTAGAGGTGTCGGAACCACGCCCACGTCAGTTACGTCACAACCTGAAATAAGCCCAGAAATTAGGGCGTCTCGTAGTTTTTCTCCGCTGATTCTGACGTCTCTCCCAACCACAACACTTTTACCTTCTATGAACTGGGCGAAGGCTGCGCCTATGCGGGTGGCAACTTCTTCTGTCAGGTCTTCGCCGAAGATTCCTCTTATGTCGTAGGCTCTGAAGATGTGATCAAAATTGAGTGTTTTGGAAGCGGTCAAAGTTTTCTACCTCTTAAACTATTTTGGCTGTCAACTCACTTAAATTATAATCGATGTTTTAATCTGGAAAACTGGTTAGCATGTTTTGTCGTCTGGTTCTTCGTAAGTTTTGTGGATGACATCTTTCACCTTTTTAGTGATTTTTGGTCCCAAACCATGAACGTCCCTTGACCATTGGTCTACATTCACGAGAGCATTCAATGGACACTGGTAAGAGTTAAGTAATGAAACAGCCTTTTCTCTGCCAATGTTAGGGAGACTTGCCATAAAAAATATTTGAGCATTAGCCAAGGTATCATTTTTTTTCACTGGATGAACAGCTAGAGACCGTTTTTCAACAATTTGCTCCTGTTTTGCAGCTGTATACAGAAAGTCTACTGTTTCTTTGTAGCTGTTTGTGTGCATGAGATTGATTCCCTGTTTAGCTAAAGCAAACATGGCTCCCCACACTGAGGCGGGTTGAATTTTGCTGTATTTGTAAACGATGGGCAGATAGCCTTCAATTAGAATGAAGGGTTTCTCGTAGCATTCTTTTAGGGTGGACAGCTGATCGAAAAGGTATCTTCTGGTTAGGGTGTAAACGAAGTCACTGACTGTTTTTCTTTCAAAGGCGCAGTGGCTAGAGATAACATAGTCGCCCTTCTCTAGGTATTGTATGCTGATGTCTGTGCCCAGCTCTGTTAGCCCCTTGACAATTTTTGGTGCGCTTTTTGCCTCGCGGCTGTCTATGATGATTGTTGGTTGGTCTCCTTTGCTTTTGTCTCTGAGAAAAGGAATTAGGGTTTCAGATCCAGACATACAGTTTCTCCATCCATCATTTAATTAAGAAAGAGGTAATAAATAGTAAGGGGTTCAGTGCATTGAATGAACGAAACTATGCTCTTCTTGGCCTAGCAGCACCAGTGATTGCTATTCTTTTTATAGCCATATCCATTGCTTTGTCGCCATGGTTTAACTGGGAAACAGACGCTTTAAGTGATCTTGGGCATTCGGGTAATAGTGCGGTGGCGCCATTGTTCAATTTTGGTTTGCTGCTGTCTGGGTTTCTCATTATTGTTTTTGCGGTCAAAAGCTTAAGGACTCATGCTAAATACACAAGCTACTTTTTGACGTTAGTTGGGTTGTCTCTTCAGTTGGTTGCCACCTTCGATGAGGTTTACAAGTCACTTCATTTTCAGGTTTCGGTGCTGTTTTTTGCGGCACTGGGCTTTGTATCCATCAGCTATTTTATAGAAAAAAGGTCGATTTTAGCTGTTGCCGCCTTAATCATTGGCGCTGTTTCATGGATAATGTATGGGCTGGAAATATACAGTTCAGGGATTGCGGTGCCAGAGACTGTATCATCGATGGCTACGGTAACATGGGTTATGCTAGCTGCTCTTAGGATTTATCTCAACAAAACGAAATGAGCCATCTTTTCCAACTTTGGGTAAT
>JAFGGM010000058.1 GCA_016930555.1 Candidatus Bathyarchaeum sp. | reverse complement strand
GGCAAATTAACTGACCTATTCTATGAACTGGTTCATGCTCCAAGCCTGATCAAAGATAGGAACTTTTCCCTTGAAGTTTTGCTTATTGAAGAAGAGGAAGTCAGATGCAATGACGGAAGAGGAAGCTGGAGAAGAAGAGGAGTTAGCGTAAAAGACAGAAAGCTGCTGAATGTATTTGATAAAATTGCTTTTGAAGACCACCAAGATTTCCTCAAGTTTTTACCACCTGAACTGGATGGACTTTTCACGAACAAATTATTGGCTTCGAAAATGGGAATTTCTGTTGTATTAGCCCAGAAAATCACTTATTGCCTCAGAAAAATGGGTATAATATCGGTTGCTGGCAAGAGAAGGAATCAACTGTTGTTCCAAGTGTCCTAGAATTCTGTTTCATCAGATTTGTGCTCGGGAGAACTGAAAGGTACCTATGGCAATCATCAAAACGTCGAAGATGGCAACCACTCCTATGCTGACCAGCAACCCAAATGAACCAAGCAACGGTGTTCCCGTGCCGAGGAGACACCAACGCAAAAGTTCAACACCATAAAACATGGGGTCACACAACATAGCAACCTGAAGAGGAAGAGGTGCCACATCGATAGGAAAGAACGCACCTGATAGCATGAACAATGGCCACATTACAAAAGTTGACAGCAACTGAAAGGCATGAAAATCATTCAAAGTCGAACCAATAGCCACGCCAAGACCAACAAACCCTGAAGTTATAAGCAGCATAGCGCCAATCCCCGAAACTGCACCTGCTAGGAATGCAAGTGATGGAGTGAAGGCACCTAAAAATCCTGCGACGACCATCAAAATTATGCCTTGAATTGTTGCTGTAGTTGCTCCGCCAAGAATTTTGCCAATGATAATGCTGGTTCTGCTGACTGGCGAAACTAGCATTTCTTTCATAAATCCAAATTGCCTATCGAAAACGACTGAAACGCCAGAGAAGACGGACCCAAAAAGTAACCCCATGCCAATTACTCCCGGTGCCATATATGAGAGATAGTCTACTCCTTCAAAACTGCCTACGAAGCCACCAAGTCCCAAACCGAAGATGACAAGGAAGAAGAAGCTTTGGGCTACCGACGAGATGACGCGAGCTTTTGCTCGCCAGTAACGTTTCAGTTCCCGCATCAAAACTACATATATTGCTTGTCCAGATAGTGGTTGCACCATTTCATGTTTCACCTTCCATTTTTATCCTCTACCCCCTTTGTCCGCGAGCTTGCTGCATGATTCGGTGGCGCCGCACCATATCTACGATACTTCCCTCTTCTTCCCGTATGTTACGTCCAGTAACTGTCAGAAAAACGTCATCAAGAGTGGGTTTATGCAGTTCCACCGACTCCAACAAAACACCCCTCTCATCAGCCAACTTAACAATCTCAGGAATTCTACGGCCACCATTGTCCACTAGCAGATTCAAGCATTTCGAACAAGTTTCACCCCCAAACTGGGTACCCTTGTCTGCAATAATATTTTTTGGATGATGTTGAGCATGCATCATGCGGCTTATTGCGGCGTAATTGTTGCCAGAAGCAACGATGTTGATTCGGCGTATCCATTCTTTGTTTTCCAGAAGGGGACGGAAAGTCTCTATTGCCGCTGGGTCCTTGAAGAGTAAAGTGACTACGTCTCCTTCTAGGCGGGCTTTCAGGTTGTCGGGCGTATCCAACACAACAACCTTGCCAAAGTCTATGATGAGTATGCGTTTGCAGAGGTAATCGGCTTCCTCTGTATAATGGGTTGTTAAGATGATAGTAACGCCTTTCTCCTGGTTGAGATGCACAATATGCTCCCAAATGGAACGGCGAGTCTGTGGGTCTAAACCCAATGTTGGTTCATCCAAGAAGAGAACTTTTGGGTGATGCAGCAGTCCTCTAGCGATTTCTAGCCGTCGTTTCATGCCGCCGCTGTATGTTTTCACGAAATTGTCTGCGCGGTCAGTTAATTGGACTATGTCTAACACTTCCTCTATTCGATGCTGTCGTGTGTTTCGTTCTAGACCATATAGGCGCCCATGAAAGTCCAGATTCTCTCTACCGGTCAAGTCTATGTCTAGAGTGGTATCCTGAAACACGTAGCCGATGCTGCGGCGGACTGCATCAGGTTCTGTGCGTATATCGTTACCGTTTACTGTGGCTGTGCCGCTGGTTGGTCGCAGTAAAGTTGACAACATGTTCAGTGTTGTGGTTTTGCCTGCCCCATTTGGTCCCAGAAACCCTAAGATTTCGCCCTCTTTTACAGTGAAGCTTATGTTATCCACTGCCCTGATGTTCTTGTCGAAGACTTTTGTTAGCTCCTTGACTTCGATGGTGTTTATTCTTTACACCCCATTAGATAACTCTAGTTATGAAGATATGAAATTACTTTTAATGTAAAAATGATTTGTGTTTATGGGTTAAAATCAGCCTTGAACCTGAAGTACAACAGAGTTTTACATCTTACGTGATGTAAAAATTTGGAAAGAAAAGGATTTAGATGTGGGTTCTTGCTTCTCGGTTATGATTTTGATTCTTAATGAAATATGAACCGCGGTGATACCTAATTCTTTCAAGCTCTATAGACCATCAACGAGTATGTCAAACTATATGGGGGCAATTTACATGAAGCCGTTTATTGTACTGGAGAAAATGGGTTAAGGGACTAAAAATTTAACTTCAAAACAAAAGGAGCTATTCTTTGATTACTTCTTTGACCAAATCCTTGTTTTCTTTCAGCCAGTTGATGATTACTTCTTTGTTTTTATCCAGCATGTTTTCTGCCATTCCGGCAAACATAGGGGATAAAGTTTTGCCAATTTCTGTTTTAAGTTTGGAAATTAATTCGTCTTCTGCATTCATTTTCTCAACTCCGTTACACCCTAAATTTAACTGCACACCATAAGCTGTTTAGTTATTTTTAGCGTTTTCGGGTAGAGCGGGTTTTTGATTTAAAGTTACCAACCAGTCTGCGTCCTGTAGCTGCATCTATGAAAATTGAGCGCTTCTTATTCTTTTTCTTATGTTTTACCTTAAGAGTCCAAACAGGCAAAAGCACAAGTTCAGAGTAAACTGGCTTGACGCCCAAAGTCAACTTCAACTTTGAATAAATTTTTTTCATCCCAATCTTTACTTTTGGAATCCTGGGCACTTCTATAGGAAGCCTTGGAATAAAGGTGATATCATCGTCATCATCAAAATCTTTGAGTTCTCCAGCACTCTTTCTCATCACAGTGTGAAACAGCATTGAACCACGCTCAAGAGAAATCAGGGCACCAGTGACTGCGCTTACATAATATGTATCAACTTCCTCTTTGCTGAAAAACAGTAGATGCTTGGCTTCGCGGGTTGCTGAGACCTTCCAGATTGGCATGTGAGAAAACTTGGCATCATAAAATTCTTCTTTCTTGCTGAAAAGACCCCCTTCAAGCCACGATTTTGCGCGATTGAATGCCTCTACCTGAGTTATTCTTGTAGGAATCGCCAGAACCTCTCCCAAAACGTTTTTAGATGGCTCAAAGCCAAATTTAGACAACCAATACAGATACTCTTCGTCGCCTCCCGCTCGGCTCCGCTTCACAACCTTTGATTTAACAAGGGAATTAAGAGTTTTTTCAACATCTTTAACAAGGGCACCGAGATTTTCTGCAACATACTCCGCCGAAACACTTTTCCGAACAGAATTCAGGAACAGTTTGATTCGCTCAGCAAGAGTCTTCTCTGAAGGAGCAGCCTCAGCTAAAACAGTCTGCACTTTTTTCTTCTTCATTTTTTCATCTGTAATATTGTACTTGGCGAAGAACTGTTTT
>JAFGGM010000057.1 GCA_016930555.1 Candidatus Bathyarchaeum sp. | reverse complement strand
GGGGCTCTTGATTGTAGATAGGACATTTTCCGAATTGGTCAGTCATGACTAGATAGAAGTTACCATCGGAACACGAAAGTCTAGAAAAGAAGTAAAACATGCCAAGCAAAACGTGTAACATATGAAGCTCTGCAATCCTTTTGCTTCAAAAACTCATGGTTCTTTTTTGGTTTTGTTAGAGTATTGTGCGTTTAGGATTTTGCGGAACACATCGATATCGATTCCGAAGTCTTCGCTTACTTCAACGATGCTGGAGGCGTAAACATGAAAGATTTCTTCAATTGTTTTTCGCACTAGTTCAGGAGGAATCTCTTCTGTTGGCTTCAGAAAAAGAATAAACCATCTTCCAAGGTTCGTGGGAATATACCATCTTACTCTCACTTTCCTTTTTCCTGCTGCAACCCGCTCCATACCCTGCGTTAGAATGCCCGCTGAAACCATCCGCTTCAGGTACTCAATTATTGACTTATTGGAGTAGGAGGTCCCATTGATGAGGTCTTTTTGGTATGTTCGTTCTTCCAGCGCCAATTTCATTAGAAGACTCTTGCCAACCTTAGACTGGAGAACACTCCAGATTAGCTTACGCTTCTCAGTCTCTAATGGAAAAGGAAGAATGTAATGCCAAACGTCTTTGTCTCCCATCTTGAGGCACTAACCTTGTTTTTTATAATTGTAAGTGAATATTAATAAGATTCATGCTGCACATTTGCTTCAGAAGTCTTATTAGACAAGAAACTGACATTCTTTAAGCGTGAATTTAATCATGAAAGTGAATGCGGGACAAACTGCTATTGTTATCTTAGTAGCAGTTACACTCTTACTGACTATAACCGCAACATATGCCCAAGAGACAGACTATCAGGTTGAATCCACAGACATTCAAATTTACAGGGACGGACTGGCTCGCGTAACACAAATCGCAAGTGTTGACGAGACAATTGCAGCTGTATCGCTTCCTCTTCTGGGTTCGTCAGCAAGCAATTACATTGTGCTTGACGAGAACCAGACTGTTCTGGATTATGAGGACCCAGAAGGCAATAATTTGACTATCTTAACGTTAGGAGCAACAACAGTTACGCTTCAGTATGATACACATTCATTGACATTGAAACATGGTGAAGTGTGGACCTTCATTGTCGACACTCCATACAATATGACTGTCCAGTTGCCTGAAGAATCAACAGTGGTTTACCTCAGCGAAACTCCAACAGAGATAGACATGGAAAACAACAGACTAACCCTGTTTCCGAATCAATGGGAAATAAATTACGTAATTCCGTTAAATCCGCCCGCAGAATTCCAAATCAGCGACCTAACGGTCACACCAGCTGAGGTAAAAGCAGGAGAAGAAGTTACTATTTCAGTTAAAGTCACTAATATAGGCGGACAAACTGACTCTTACACAGTTTCTCTCATCGTAAATGAAATAACTGAGCAAACCAAAGTGGTGACTCTTGCTGCAGGAGCTTCAACCACAGCAGAATTCCAAATAACAAAACAAACACTAGGGACATACAACATTGAAGTAGAGGGTCTAACCAAAGAATTAACAGTAATTGAAGAACCTCCAAACAGCGGTGGCACTTCAGACACCTTCCCCATAGAATATATTGCCGTTGCACTAGTTGCTATTGCTGCAATTGTTGTGTTCATATTCTTTATTCTCAAGAAACGAAAACCTAATGCTGAAAAATTTGTGAAGCTACATCCGCAATTGAACAAGGAAGAACAGGATGTAATACAGTTTCTGGCTGAGAATGAAGGAAAAGCTTTCGAGTCTCAGATAAGGGAAAGGTTTCCTGAAATACCGCGAACAAGCCTCTGGAGACTAGTTAGAAGACTAGAAAAACTGGATATAATTAAAGTAAAAAAGATTGGCTTAGAAAACCAAGTTGAATTAAAAAAATAAAGAGAAAAAGGAAAAGAATGTTTTATGGGCTGTTTCCGCCGCCCATATTACCGTAGCCTTTACCGCTGCCAGCTAATCCATTACCGTTTGAATTTCCGTTTCCTTTGTTCCTGTATTCCTGTTTCAGACCTTTATCCATATTCTTGATCATTTGACCTAATTCTTTCAAGTTTTGGATGACCTCTCTGATTGCTTCTTTGTGTTCCTTATTGTTTTCAGCGTAGTTAATTATCTGCTGTAGCTTTTGCATGAAATCTTCCTCGTCCTCGTAACCGAACATCTTAAGCAATGCATTTACATTTATGTCATCGTTCCACGCATGCCCAAATCTTTCTTGGAATTGTTCCTTGTATTGGCGTGCATGCGCAATGTAGCTTGTTATTCTTCCTGGGTTTAGCTCCTGGGCGATTGTCCTTAGTTCCTTACATACATAGCTTATTATTGAGTTAGCTTCAATCAATGCATCCTTGGCATCTCCAAGTTCACCTGAGCCAAGGGCAGCTTGTGCTTCATCAAGCAGGTTTTTAGCGTCAGTCAAATTGCCCAGCAATTCTTCGTCTGCAATCAAGTCTTGAAGCTGCGTTATTCTGTCTTGTGAACGGTCTATTGCTTCTTGAAGTAGCTGTGCGTCAAGGATTTCTCCTGTTTCGATGCCTGCATCGACCAATATGTCGTTAATGGAACGTAGGACTTCGCGGAATATTTCAAGTGCTTCACGTGCACTTTCGATGGCCTCTTGATAATCTCCACTTTCTAATAGAGTGTTGGCATCAACCAATAGCGTCCAACCATCACCGGCTGTTTCCGCGGAAACGCCATTAACAGGGTAGTCAACATCTACACAAAGTGAAACATTATCATAGAAAAATTTATCCAAACCAGAAGCTATGAGCAGGTCATAAGCAGTATCATTGCCTTCAACTCGAGCTACGATACCCATTATTGTTTCTTGGGCGTCGTAGGCAATGTCTACCATTCTTTCAGCTTTGGTTTCGATATTTTGCGACCCGATATATGCGGAGGCGGGAGCCACCATCGCTACAACAGTTATTAGGATTGCAACAATTGCCAACTTGCTTTGTTTCATACCTTGTTCACCATCCAGAAATACTGTTAAACCGTAAGTTAAGGGACACTACGGTATAGGCGTTCCAGAAAGTGAAACGCTTGTTCCAACAAAACAGGGCACAGAATTCCTTTAATGCTTTTATCTAACCATCCAATTACTCATAACGAATGATGAGGAAACCTGAGTATGCCTGAAAAAATTATTGGACATGGAACATGGTACGACAAAACTGCTACTGAAATCATAGACAGGGAACAGAAACTGGGTAGAAGTTTAAACCTGATCAGAACAGAAAGCGGTCTGGGTGCCTCAGGATTTCCACACATCGGCAGCTTTGCTGACTGCGCCAGATCATACGCTGTAACATTGGCTCTTCAGGAACAAGGATACAAGTCAGAGTATATTGCCTTCGCTGACGACCTAGACGGCTTAAGAAAGGTTCCAGCTGGGCTCCCAAAATCCCTGAGCAAATATTTGGGCTATCCCGTCACTTCCATACCTGACCTTCATGGTTGCCACGGAAGCTTCGGAGAGCACATGACCAGCCTCCTTTTGGAGTCTTTGGACCAGAGCGGAATCAAATACACTTTCATGTCCGCCAAAAAGTCCTACGAGAAGGGACTCTTCAAAGAGGAAGTCAAAAAGATTCTTATGAATTCTAGTAAAGTGGGAGAGATTGTGAAGGATGAGGTGGGGCAGGACAAGTTTGTAGAGGTTCTTCCCTATTTCCCGATTTGCAGTAAATGTGGAAGAATCTACACCACCAAAGCGCATACGTTCCTTCCTGACGAAAACAAGGTATTGTACACCTGTGAAGGAATGGAAGTGCGGAAAAAGTGGCTGGAAGGCTGTGGATACGAAGGTGAGGCTGATATCAGTAGGGCAGAAGGAAAACTTGGATGGAAAGTCGAGTTTGCGGCCAGATGGAAAGCATTGGATATCCGTTTTGAGCCCTACGGAAAGGACATTGCAGACTCCGTGAGGGTTAATGACAGAATATGCCAAGAAATCTTTGAGTGGGCTCCTCCATTTCATGCCCGATATGAAATGTATCTGGATAAGAGTGGAAAAAAGATCAGCAAATCAGCTGGAAACGTTTTCACTCCCCAGGTTTGGTTCAGGTATGGGTCGCCTGGATCTCTTCTGTTGCTTGTCTTGAAGCGATTTGTTGGTGCCAGAAGCCTCTCAGTCACTGATATACCCCAATATATGAATGAGTTTGATGAGCTAGAGGACCTCTACTTCGGAAAGAAGCAGCTTTCAGATAAAAAGGAACGGGCTAAACTTACAGGACTCTACAAGTACTGCATGCTCCTAGAATTGCCACCTAAGTCAGGTGACCATGTGCCATACAATCTGTTAACCTTCTTAGCTAAGGTGGCTCCTGAAGATTCAGAAGTAGATTTTGTTATGGAGAAGCTTCAGGGTTACGGCTATGGCAAAGAAGGATTATCAGATGACTTAAAACAACGAATCTGCTACGCCCTCAATTGGTCAAAAGACTTCACGGAAATAAAAGAAAAAGCCTTAGAGTTGACTGGACAAGAAAAACGTGCAGTCAAGGAACTTATTCAAGCCTTGCAAAAGGAAGCAGACGAGGAACAGATTCAGGGAGAATTTTTCAACATTGCACGAAACAATGACATTAAACCGGGAAAGTTCTTCAAGACAGTTTACAGCATTCTTTTGGGAGTACCACAGGGACCAAGACTTGGACCATACATCATAGCTATGGGAAAAGAAAACGTGATTGCGGCTCTGAAACGGGTCACCTAAAACTAGCCCCTAAATGATTTAAATTACTGAAGAATATGGAAATTGTGGCGGCTGTAGTCTAGCTAGGTAGGACCCCGGCTTCCCAAGCCGGGTACCCGGGTTCAAATCCCGGCAGCCGCACCATTCTAGAAGCGAATACTTGCTATTCTGTACCTTTGATTTTCTCCATTTCCCCTCTTTTTTGTTCGGTTAATTTTCCGGAGGCTGAAATGATGTGTGAGCAGACTGTAACTTGTGAGGATTGCGGAAGCAAACGGACTTTTGTTTATGTCGAAAATCAGATTGTGGCTAGTCTTACTGAATGTCCCCTTTGTATAGTAGAAAAATTGGGTTAATTTTTTCAGAGGATATTCTTGTTGTCTAACCGGGATAATGATAGTCAAAAAGTCTTTTCTGAGAAGTCAAAAGTCAAATTTTACTTTAGTACTGTTCGG
>JAFGGM010000056.1 GCA_016930555.1 Candidatus Bathyarchaeum sp. | reverse complement strand
TTTCTCGAAAGAATACTTCCATGAGATCAAATTCTAACACCCAGCCGAAAGCTACTATAAAAGAACGAAATAACTGTTGTTAACATGTAGATATATCTTTGGCTGTCAAAATAGCCTCTTTTTCGGATATTATCCCCAAGACAAGTTTAAACAAGCGTAGATACCAACACACACGTAACATCAATCATTAACACCCTTAACTAAACATGAAACAGTCCCGAACCATCATATTTCTCAAACAAAACAGGAAAAAAGAGGTTTAATTGATGGAAAAGCTAGAAGTAAGACCAAAAAAAGTTCAAAAATTTTGAAAATGTTCATACAAATCGGAGTGTTCAAAAGCAATAGATGGTCAAAACAGCATTGAATAAACCTTTATCGAAGACGAGGAATAAACTTAGGAGCCTAAAAATCCAAATAAATCCCACAAAAAACAAACAAAGGCTCAACACACCCACATAACATAGACCAGAAAACGCCTCCACAAGCAAAATCGCTATGGTTCACAGCAAATTATGTAGCATAGTTAGCTCAGAAACAGTATCTCCTACTATGCTCTGCAAAAACTAGATCAAATAGCAGCCAAACTAAGAGATTACGCCAGTGACCCTAGCAAGTTTTTCGGCAGAATCGTAATCCAGCTTCTTTTCATTCAAAATGGTGTATCGTTCAGGTCGGATAGTGCAGGCTTGCACCAGAGCCTTTATAATTGACTCAGGTTTTAAGCCAAGTTCTTCAGCTGTTGTGGGAACCCCAGTTTTTTGAAGCGTCTCCTTGATGTCCTTCCATTCCATTCCATATAGGTGAGCCATCATTATTGTTCCAACGCCACACTGCTCGCCATGCAGGGCGCCATTCGGTTCAATCATGTCGAGAGAGTGACTGAATAGATGCTCTGAACCACTACATGGTTTACTGCTTCCCGCGATACTCATGGCAACCCCACAACTTATCAAGCCCTCCAAAACAAGACGCAGACCTTCCTCTGCTCCAGGTTTGATTAATTCAGCGTTTTTTGCAACCAGTCTGGCACTCATTAGAGCCAAACTTGCTGCATACTCTCCATAGTACTCATTTTTTACTTTGTAAGCTAGTTCCCAGTCTCGCACAGACGTGAACTTGGACACAAGGTCTCCGCACCCGCTTGCAGTAAAACGGTAATCTGAGTTAATGATGATGTCAGTATCTGCCACAATAGCCATAGGAGATTGCGCCATCACCGAGTAGGGTTTACTTAGTCCCTTGACAGCAGCCACAGGACTTGCAATACCATCATGGGAAGCTGTTGTCGGCACACTAATGAAGGCAATTCCCTGACGAGTAGAACTGAGTTTTGCCACATCAATTTTGGTTCCTCCACCTACACCAAGAACCACTTGCGGTTTAAGTTCCTGAATTCTTTTCTCAACAGCCCTAACTTCCCACAATGTAGACGTGTTAACAACCAGATGGTCAACGTCCATCTTTTTGTCGCGCAACAAATCAATAACCACATGACCTGCAATACTTTGTGTGTCAGGACCAGTAACTACTAGGGCAGATTCGTCAAAGCCTAACCGCTTACAAATCTCGCTTAACAGAGGTAAAGTTTCATTTCCAACCACAACTTCACGCGGAAGCTGCATTCGATGTAACTGCATTTTTAGTGCAATCACGCTATGATAAAAGGCTCCCTATTAAGTTTCAGGTTCCCAGCATGTAAGAGACTGCTTCAATAACATGAACCCCAGTTTCGAAATATTTTTAAATACGTCAGGGAAGTATATACACCTCTGACTTCTCCCGAGTCATTCTGCTATCAATAAATTTTCGGGGGACATATAAATGCATGAATCTATCGAGAAAATGGCATTAAAAGGAACAACAACAGTGGGCGTAGTTTGTACAGACGGCGTTATCTTGTCTTCTGACACCCGTGTCACAATGGGATACTTCGTAGCCCACAAAACAGGAAAAAAAATCTATCAGATAGACGACCACATAGCTATGACCATATCAGGCAGTGTCGCTGACGCACAACGCGTTGTAGAAGTACTTAAAGTAAACGCAAAGCTCTACAAACTGAATAACGGTAGACCCATCCCAATAAAGGCTGCATCACGCCTAGTCGCAAACCTCCTATTTTCTGCTCGTTTAGCACCACTAATTGCGCAGATTCTAGTTGGCGGAGTTGACTCTACAGGACCTCACGTTTTCTCGTTAGACCCTCTCGGTAGTCTCGTAGAAGAGAAATGTGTAGCTACAGGTTCAGGTTCCCCTATAGCTTATGGAGTTTTAGAAGACAAATACAAGGAAGGAGCCACTATAGAAGAAATATTGCCAGTAGTTGTGCGCGCTGTTGACTCAGCCATGAAACGAGATATAGCTAGCGGAAACAATTTTGACATATCAGTTATAACAAAAGAGGGCTACCGTGCACTGAGCAGTGAAGAAAAAAAAGGCATTTTAAAGGGCTCCTGAGGAGCGTTAAAACAGTTTGACATTATCTGGGAAAGACCAAGTTGACATAAGCCAACATATACTGAATAATATTCCTCCAGAGGCTGAAGTCACTCGTATAGAATATGAAGGACCAGCCCTTGCGGTTTATACAAAAAAACCGGAGGTTCTGGTTGAGCAAAGCCACATCATTGCAGAAATTGTTAAGATGATCAGAAAAAGGATAGTTGTGCGTTCTGATCCGTCTATAAGGGCAAAAGAAAGGGAAACGGAGCGACTCATAAAAAAGATAGTCTCTGAAGAGGCAGAAATCACGAACATAAACTTTGATCCAAGCCTTGGAGAAGTTATCATAGAAGCAAAGAAGCCTGGAGTCGTTATTGGAAAAAACGGAGAGGTTCTCCAAGAAATCATTAAACAAACTCATTGGCGACCTCGAATTCTAAGAAGCCCACCTATACCTTCCAAAATTATTGCTCACATGAGGCACTTTCTTTACTCAGAAAGCAAGGAACGTGAAAGGATATTGCGTTCCATTGGCGAAAGAATTTTCAGGCCTACAGTCTACGAAACTGGAGATGTGCGCCTTACTGCTTTGGGTGGATTCCAGCAGGTGGGAAGGTCATCGATTCTTGTTCAAACAAGAGAAAGTAACGTGTTATTGGATTGTGGCATTAACCCAGGGTCTACAAGTTCCCTGAAAGCATTTCCAAGATTGGATACTCCACAGTTTGACATAGATGCGTTAGATGCTGTGGTCATTAGCCACGCTCATCTTGACCACTGTGGATTCCTTCCCTTTCTTTTCAAATATGGCTATGATGGACCTGTTTACTGCTCAGCCCCTACGTCAAGCCTAATGACTCTGCTTCAACTGGATTACTTGGATGTTGCGAACAAGCAGGGATTCATGGCACCTTACAGTCAGAAAGACGTGCGTGATACTGTAATGCACACGATTCCGTTGCGGTATGGTTCTGTAACCGACATAGCTCCAGATATTCGATTGACTCTGCACAATTCTGGGCACATACTTGGTGCATCCCTAGTTCATCTGCACATAGGTGAGGGATTGCATAATCTGGTCTACACAGGAGACTACAAGTTTGGCAAGTCCATGCTTCTTGAGCCTGCCGTTGCCATGTTTCCTAGGGTAGAGACGATAATTACGGAAAGCACCTATGGTGCTCCTGGAGACATTATGCCCACAAGAGCAGATTCAGAACAAAAAATTACAACAATAATTAACGATACATTAGATAGGCAAGGAAAAGTTTTAATTCCAGTTCCTGCGGTGGGAAGAGCCCAAGAAATCATGCTGATTATCGATGATTACATGCGTCGAGGATTGCTGAAGGAGGCTCCAGTCTTTGTGGAGGGCATGATCTCTGAGGCAACTGCAATTCACACAGCTTACCCAGAGTATTTAGCTAAGAACGTGAGGAACAGCATTCTTTATGAGGGCATTAATCCGTTCCAGTCCGATTATTTCACCATTGTTGAGCATCCTAGCGCAAGGGAAGAGATTGTTGACGGAGACCAGTGTATTATTTTGGCTACTTCTGGTATGCTTGAGGGTGGACCAGTAATTGATTACTTCAAACGGTTAGCAGGGGACAAGCGGAATACAATAATATTTGTCAGTTATCAAATCGATGGAACTATGGGATCGAGAGTCCAGAAGGGAATATCTGATGTTCCCATCATAAACAGCAACGGAAAGATGGAAGTTATGAATGTTGAGATGCAGGTTGAGTCAGTAAGCGGATTTTCTGGGCACTCAGACAGGAGACAGCTTGTCAGTTACCTCCAAAGAATGAGACCTAAACCTGAAAGAGTGATTGTGCTTCATGGCGAGAAATCAAAGAGCCTGAGCATTGCTAATCTTTTCAAAAGGAAATATAATGTAGATGCTCTTGTGCCAGAAGTTCTGGAAACAATTAAGCTGCGGTAGGGGCCTTTTTAGAGGCAACAGTTTCGGGGCGCCAGATTTTAATGAAGTCTGGAACAATAACTACGCGCTCTTCTCCTAGGCTGGCGATGTCTCCTCCGATGGATTTAGTGAAAGCAGCAAGGTCGTCCACAGCATTTTTTACATCTTCAATGCTTTTTCGGGCTAAAGGGGTGATTTTGAGAATGATGATGTTCCCAAGCTTGAGTTCGTGTTTGATAAGTTCTACGTCGGCGAGGATGCGGAGGGGCAGAGCTTTCAGGGTGGCTTTCTTCTCAGTTTTTTCGTTCTCCCGTTTTTGAGTCGACAAGTGATGTCACTTCCTTAACTAGTTACAGAAGTTTCATTTTAAACATTTCCTCTTGATGCAGCTTCTAAACTTCAAAAAACAGGATTCCATAATAGCAAATATGACTCTTAAGAACCCATCATACCATTCTACGACAGTTTTCTATGTATCGCCCTTGAAACTAACAAAAAGTTTGCAATCAGGAACCCTTCAAATGGTTCCAAAGTTTGTCGCCTACATAGTGGAGGGTTTTTACGGTTTTTCCGCGGTTAACACTTTTCATGGCTTCTGAACTGAAGAGGGCTACACCTACAGCTAAGGGTTTACCGTGCCGTTCATCAGTGATGAGAAGAATATCATTCTCCTTGAATTCTCCGTTTATAGATACAACTCCGGGAGCCATCACATCCGCCCCTTTACAGACATAAGGGATGGCGCCCATATCCACTACTAACCTAGGCATCAGAGGGAAAAACTCTTCAAAGGTCAAGGTAGGAAAAAGAAATCCCTCAGTCCTTGCCAGCAGAGCTGTTCCATTGATAATAAAGATTTTTGCAGTTTCAGTTTCATTTACTTCGACACGGGTTTTCGAGGCTAGAAATTGCTCAATGTCTGCTCCAAACGTTTCTGAAACTTCAGAGAGAAAATATTTTGCTTCTTTGGCTTTCAAGAAATATCTATAATATTTTTTTGGCAATTAAAGCACCTTTATCGAATTTTGTTAGAAGAGCACAACTTTTGTGCACAACCACTTTTAGGCTTCTAAGTCAAAAATGTTAGGGCAAAATTGACACTCGCACAGAACAGGAAGTCGATTATTTTATTGTTTTTTGGTTGTGGAAGGACAAACATTGCCTGATTCTGGAATCATCAAACAATCTTTGTGCCAATCACATATCAGGTCCCCAGACCTTAGTGCCTCGCATAATTTACAGAACTGCAGCATAGCATCAAAAGGTGACGTTTTATTTGCTACTATGCCTTCAGCAATTTCATCGACTATTGCTTGGACAGCGGGAGAGGCTTCTAGCTGCTTTACCATTTTTTCTCCCCGTTTCGAGTTAAGATAGTGACTTATGGAGGCTTGGGTTGTTCCAAGTTTTTTTGCTGCAGAGACTTGAGAAAAGTTGAAGTTTTCTATTAGTCGCCTAGCTACGAGAGAACGAAAGGCGGGTAGGATGGAACGCACAACAACTTCGCAGGGTGGTCGCAACTTGCTTCACAAGATTATAACGCCGTTATTACTTATAAAGAAAGCGCGAAAAGGAACCTGAAAAAGAGAATGGCACTATCGTTTGTAGACGTAGAGTGTGTGAGAGGGGTAGCCTAGTTTAGGGTTTTCACAGAAAGTGTCAACTTTTAGGGGTTTCCATCCAAGAATTTCGTAATCGTGAGAGACAACTCGTGTCCCAGATTCAAGTTCTGCTTCCAGTTTCGGCTTAATTTTTTCGTTTGCACTAGTTGTCAAGTATAGAAACACGACATTAGCTGTAGACAGGTTGACAGTAAAAATGTCCTTCTGGATGATACGAATTTTCTCAGATAAATCGAGTTCCTGAATGCTGTTTAGGGCTCTCTTTGCCAAATCATCTCTTAATTCAACGCCGATAGATGTTGCTCCAAAATCTTTAGCAGCCATGATGACCGCTCGACCATCTCCAGAACCCAAATCAAACAGGACCTCTCCAGGCTGGAGGTCAGCCAAAATAAGCATCTGACGAACTACTGACGTAGGCGTAGCAACAAAAGGTGCAAGGAACAAAGCATTCTCCTCTTTTTCGGTTTTGTTTATAGATAAGGGCTTGCTTTTATGGTTTTCGTGAAATCGCAGAGAACTAAATGCTCCTTTTTTATATAAACCGACGGTCCAATAATCCATTGCCTTAAATTACATGTTAACAGGGTTTGCCTTAGAAGTACAGGAGAAGCAAAGTTACTTAGGGGCAAATGAAAGCAACAAGACAGGTTTAACCGTAGAAAAAAAGTTCTTACCAGAATTTGCGTTTCAGCGATTTCTTTTCAGCCTCTATGATTAGTTCAAAGAAGTGGTTTGAAAGCGTGTTTTCTTTTTCTAGAATGATTTTTGCGTCAGAGACTTGTATGTTTCGTCCAGCAAGAGAGACAGCAGCAGGTTTACCATACTTTGAAATGAGTCGAGCCGTTTTGATTGCCTGCTGATTGATTTTAGTCTCACTTTTTGTCAGTTTTTCGCCTCGTTTGTCCACCAAAGACTGGACTCCATCCTCGTCTTTTCTGAGGACACCTAAAGCGAGAGACCCACATTTGGGGCAAACTGGCTTTTTAGGCAGATCATTAAGCCGAATCATCTCTAGGTAGTTCCAGCATTTGGTGCACACGAAAGTTCTGACCTCGTTAAGTAGTCGTGCCCTAGCCGACTCCACAAGAATGAGCTTCATGCGCTCAGGTGGAATCAAATCAGTTTTCATGCTGACTTTTTCTATTCCAACACGAGCAACTGGAGAGGCATCCCCCACAGTTTCCACCTTCTGAACTTCAACGGTGCCGTCTCGAACTGCATTTAACACATTGATTGCCTGCTCCAGATCCAAGTCTTTTCTGAAAATCTCCTTCAGAGCTTCATCGTATATGGCAGTACCTTCAAAACTCTCCATCATTTTGCGGAGGCTTACCCGGCTTAAGTCAACCCATTTTTGTATGCCACCGAAACGTCTGGCAACATGGAATATACGTCGCTTGAAGAGCCCAGTCTTGACGATTGACCTGATCATAATGTCTCGAATGTCTTGGGCACTCATCCTCTTCATTGAATCAATAACTGTTATTATTCGGTCCGCGTTGACTGCGCCCATCGTGTTAACGAAGATGCGGTATGGGTCATGCTGAACTACAACGCTATATCCAGTCTGATCTGACAAAATGTGACCCAGCAGTTGAGCCAAAGCCCTGTTCGTTAGTGACCCAAAGTTAGCTTGCATGATCACAAAATCTTCCCAATCCTCAATCAAAACCCGTTTATCCGTGGGAACTGGATACCCTTTCTTAACCTGCTCAATCGTTTCGCGGATTGCCACCACAATAGTCTCTAGATCAGCAGGATACCTTTTAGCTAAAGCTTCGGAGATTTCAGCAGCTGTTTTGCTGTTTTTGCTCTGTTCTTCAATGAAGCTTCTGATTTGTCCGACCTCTTCTGCCACAGCAAAGGGAACAGGAATCTCTTCCCCTATCCAGCTGGGAATTGCTCCACTTGGATCTTCAGTTTGCTTTACGAAGATTTGGTCTCCGGAAACGCTTACGATTTGCCAAGGTCGTCCCTGAATGATGAACTTCACGCCAGGTTTACCATATTCGGCTACGAAGGCTTCATCCAGTACACCCAAAGCAGAGTCCTGATTATCGTCAATTACCAAATACTTCTTTTCTGCAGGAATCATCGACAGGTTATCGAAGTAGTATTCATAGAGTGGCTTTGTTTTTTGGGGTTTAATGACCAGTTTCTTTTCTTCTGAAACCCATGCGAACCGTGGAAAACGGCGATGCATGTAATCCAGAACATTTTCGATGTCTTCAACTATCAGGTCGGAGTAAGGATATGCTTTTTTGAATATGTCCTGAAGTTCATCGAAGGTCCACTGCTTCTGTTTCATCAGGAGAGCCACAATCTGGTGAGCAAGAACGTCATAGGGTTTCGGCGGAACCTCTAGAGGTTCCAGTTCTTCGTTTATGGTTCTGCGGGCGATAACCATTGCCTCTAGAGTGTCATCAGAATCCATAGTAAGTATGACGCCCTTTGGAACACGTCCAATCCTGTGTCCGCTTCTGCCAATCCGCTGAATAAGACGCGTAACCTGCCTGGGACTCATATACTGAATCACCAAGTCAATACGTCCCACATCGATGCCCAGCTCAAGAGAAGATGTTGCAACCAAACCCTTCAATTCACCAGTCTTAAGTCCCTGCTCCGCAGCTAATCTAGAGGGCTTAGCTAAAGAGCCATGATGAATAGAAACAGGAAAGTTTACGTCCCAAGCCTTGAATCGGCTCGCCAAAACCTCTGAAATAGAACGGGTGTTTGTGAAGAGGAGAACTGATCTATGGTCTTGTATATATTGGCGAATAACACGGAGGCGAGCAGCAACCTCAGGATGTGTAAACAGTGCTGATGCTAACTCATAATCTTCCTGAGCGGGTTGAGGAAAAAGTATTTTCAAATCCATCTGCCGCGCCAAAGTAACCTTCACGATTTCAACTTCACGCCCAGAACCGACCAGAAAACCAGCCACATTGTGTGGGCTACCTATTGTAGCAGATAAGCCGATACGCTGAAAATCCCTGCCAGTTACCCACTGCAACCGTTCCAGTGCCAAAGACAGCTGGCTTCCCCGTTTACTGTCCGCCAGCTCATGGACCTCATCCACTATCACCCACTTGACTGTACTTAGATGCTGCCGCATCAGTCTTCCAGGAAGTATAGCTTGCAGAGTTTCGGGAGTGGTAATCAGCATGTCTGGAGGGCTTCTGGACTGCCTAGTTCTTTCCTTGGTGTCGGTGTCTCCGTGTCTGACTGCCAGTTTAATGTCAAGATTGTTGCACCACCATTCCAAACGCTCAAGCATGTCCCTATTCAAGGCTTTCAGAGGAGTCACATAAAGAATTTTGATTCCTCGCCGACGGTCAGGGGTTCTAAGAAGTATGTCAAGAACTGGAAGAACGGCTGATTCAGTCTTTCCAGTAGCTGTTGGGGATATGAGGAGAACATTTTTTCCCTCAAGTATCTTTGGGATAGCTTTTTCTTGTGTTTCAGTGGGGGTTTTGAAGCCTTTCTCCTCAATCAATCTGCGGATGGGTTTAACGAATCCGTCGAAAACAGTTCTGGGTCTCTCTGGCAAAGTCACTATGCACCAAGGCTGGAAAAGTAAAGCATTGCGGTTGTAAAAAGCATTTTGGAAACATAAATATGCTTTTCAGATTAAAAAAATCTCTCTTTGCGAGGTTATCAATTACTTCATCTGAATGAATGGAAGGCAAATCTTTTATTCACAATCAACATATATGGTTGTGATATATTAAATGGAGGAAAAAAAATGGTTAAATGTAAAAACTGTGGAGCCGAAGTTGCCAAAGCCAGAAAGCAATGGAAGATGGCTGGTCGCCCGGATAAAACAGGAAAAAGAACTCAATTAACTATAGGACTTTTCGACTGCCCCAGCTGCAACAAATCCTTCAAAGTTGTTTTAAACAAGCAGAAAATTTAATGCTCCGACCTCGCCGAAATCTGTAGTTCCTTGGATGCAGGGTAACTGCTGATTGATAGCTGCCAATTGCCTAAAGGTGGATAGGTTCGAACAAATGTGAATATGTAAAGGTCCACATTATCCTCCTTAAAGTTTAATCCGTTAGGTTTTTATGTTCTGGAAGGGAACAACGTTTAAAAACTTCTAGACTATTGGAGCCAAGATCTACTATGAAGTTCCCAGAGATACTCAAGCGCGGTTATGTGCAGACAATTATAATGATCGTTGTTGTGATACTTGCGGTCTTGCTTTTTTGGTATGGACTAAGATTTGCCTTCAGAACAGAGTATCCCATATTGGCTGTTGCTTCGGGAAGCATGGAACCCATATTGTATAAGGGAGACCTAATAGTTGTTGAAGGAATAGAGAACGTCAGTGATATTTACGTTGCACCTAAGGATACTGAAAAGCCTGGTGACATAGTTGTGTATCAAGGAGCAACAGAATTGATTGTGCACAGGGCGATTGACAAAAAAATTGGCACAGACGGAAAAATTGTATTTATAATACATGGGGATGCTAACGCTGAGGGAGCTAATGAGCATGTTCATGAATCCAAAATTATTGGCAGATATGTAGGGTTTAAGGTGCCGTGGCTGGGTCAAATTGCTTTGGCTTTTCAAAAGACTGAAACTAAAGTAGCGTTCATCGCGCTGTGGATACTAGTTTTGATAGGTATAGAGGCGGCGCCTTATTTGATTAAAAAACTCAAAGGCAGCAATGATGGTGAACCAAGCCTTTATAAATAACTGAAACAATTTGATGATGTTTTATAAGGAGGGGCTGGAATTACCCGAACTTGTAGCTTCTATTCGAATAGAGAATGTCGTAGCTTCTGCAACATTAAATCAGAGGATTGACCTAAACGCTGTTGTTAAAGGGTATCCAGGAGTAGAGTATCGTCCAGAACAGTTTCCAGGCTTAGTTTTTAGACTAAAAAGACCAAAAACGGCTACTTTAATCTTCAATTCTGGGAAGATGGTTTGCACAGGAGCAAAGTCAGAGAAAGAGTCAAAGAGGGCTGTTATGAAGGTTATCAGGGAACTGAAGAAAAGTGGAATCATCATCATCGGAAAACCTGAGTTAAAGATACAGAATATCGTGGCTTCCGCAAACTTGGCTGGCTTAATAGACCTAGAACGGTCAGCCTACAGTCTGGGCAGAACAATGTATGAGCCTGAGCAGTTTCCGGGTCTCATCTACCGAATGGACGACCCAAAGGTTGTGATTCTTCTCTTTGCAAGCGGAAAACTTGTTTGCACAGGAGCCAAAAAAGAAGAAGACGTTTACGAGGCAGTCACCAAACTTCATGAAACACTTGAACTAGAAGACCTCATCTACTACGAGTAACCTCAATCCTTTCGCTTTTTTTGTAACAACTCTTCTTACTAGTTACTTATTACTGTACAGCGTGGAGTAGGCTTAGTCACCGAACTTGAGGATTACTGGCAATTCGGTGGTGTTCCTATTTGGTGTTGACCTGTTTTAGTATGGTATTCAACTGTTCTTCTGTTATGGCATCCATGTCTTGTAGTTTGTAGGCGACTTCGCTTATTGTAAGCAGATAATGAAGTTTGATGCCTGCTTCAGCCAAGTTGGCATCTCCGTTCTCTTCCCGATCCAGCAAAACAACAGCGTTAGTTACCATGCCGCCTTCTGCCCTGACAGCCTCAGCAGCTTTCACAATTGATCCGCCTTTGGTTATTAGGTCGTCCACCAATAGTACGCGGTCGCCGGGTGAAAGAATTCCTTCTACCCATCTTCCTCTGCCATGTTGTCGTTCTGTTGAGCGGACATAAAGGAAGGGTTTTTTGAGATTATATGCCGCGATGGAGCCAAAGGATATGCCTGCGGTGGGTATACCTGCGATTCTGTCGAAGCCATCGGTACCCACATCGGTTTTTATTACTGTGAGGTAGAGGTCACAGATTCGTTTGAAGGCGTCGGGGAAGCTGGGAACAACTCGTAGGTCGATGTAATATGGGCTTACCTTGCCGCTGGTTAGCTTAAATGTTCCAAATTTCATGGCGCCAATCCTGTTCAGGATTTTTGCGAGCTCAGCTTTCATCTCTTCTTTCTCCAAGTCTATGCTCTCCTTTCCTCAAAGAACTATATTACGACAGTTTTAAAGACGTTACGTATGATATCGCCGTTACTTTTAAATGAAGCACAAAGAAAACCTTCTATCCAATCAGAAGTGTTTTTTATGGTTGATGCTTGGATTCCGTACGGAAAAACTGAAGTTTGCGCAAGGATACCCACCCGTAACTTTCTGGGTTACATAGAACCCAAAGAAAGGGAAGGAGTTGCAGATTCAAGAGTTGAGATTGAGCGAGCATTGAGTCAACCCATCGGAACAGCAAGATTAAGGGAGATGGCGAAAGAGGGCTACAAAGTTGCCATAGTGGTTGACGATGCAACTCGGGCAACTCCAAGCTACATGATGATTATTCCATTACTTGACGAACTCAACGAGGCTGGAGTAAAAGATGAAGACGTTACAGTGATTTTTGGCTGTGGCACCCACCGCTCCGTAACTCCTGAAGAGACAGAAACACTCCTCGGAAAAGAAACGTTAGAAAGAGTCAAGACCATAAGCCATGACCATGAGGCAGAAGACTTAGTTTTTCTAGGCAAAACCTCCCATGGAACAAAAGTCTCAGTAAACAAGGTCTTCGCCGAAGCCAACATAAAAATTTTGGCAGGAGACATAAACCTCCACTACTACGCAGGTTACGGAGGCGGAAGAAAAGGAGTGCTTCCTGCAGTTTCAAGCACCGAAACGATTCAGCAAAATCATTCAATGATGCTTGATACTAGAGCTACGACAGGAAATCTGGATGGAAATCCTATTCATGAAGACATGCTGGAGGCTGCTAAACTTGCCAACGTCAACTTCATCCTAAACATTGTAATAAACAGCAAGGGAGAGCTGGTTGAAGCTTTCGCGGGAGACGTGGAGCAGGCTTTTCTTGAGGGAACAAAGCTTGTGGACGAGATGTACAAGGTTCCTATTGATAAGAGAGCAAATATTGTTGTTGTTAGCGCTGGCGGCTATCCTCATGACATCAACTTCTATCAAGCATCTAAAGGATTGCATAACGCCTTGGAAGCGGTGAAAAGAAGAGGCGTCATTGTTATGGTGGCGGAGTGCCCTGAAGGACACGGAAACGAAATGTTTAATGAATGGATGGAAAAGTATGGTGAAGTGAAACGGGTAGAAAGGGAAATAAAAAGACATTTCGTGCTGGGAGGACACAAAGCCTACTACCTACTGAAGGCACTACAGAAAGTCACCATTATTCTGGTATCGGTCATGCCTGACGTCTATGCTGTTAACACCTTCAAAATGAGAACAGCCAGAGCTCTGAATGATGCCCTCCGCGATGCCTTTGAGGTAGCAGGTAAGAATGCGAAAGTTTACGTCATGCCCCATGGCAGCGACACATTACCTGAAGTAACAACTCAAGACCAAAACGAAGAATAAACCGTCACTATACATTTGTGAATTTTGCGGTTACTTTTGCGATTTCCTCAAACTTTGTAAGAACCTTACTGGTGTTTTCGCCCATTCTGTAAGTATCCTTGTCGAGTCTTCCTGCAGGGTTAAGTTCCTTCAAAACATTAGGCTGGTTTAGTTCTGGGTTTTTGTGAGCATAAGGCCATAACCTAAAGGAGCCACCTGAAATCTCATCTATTAAGTACACGGTTCCGTCAATGATGCCGTACTCGAGTTTCATGTCAATTAGCTGGATACCAAATTGTGCGAAGGCTTTCTCAAGTTGCAGAAAGACTTCAGCGTTTATTCTAAGCATTTCAGAGTATTCGGTACCATCTTTTGCTTTGATAATGTAGTCTACATACTTGTCGTCCAGCATGGGGTCGTGAAGAGGGTCATCTTTGTAGTGGAATTGGGTGATTACAGGGTCAAATCTGGTTCCTTCAAGTATGTTTCCCCACTTCAGTATAGAGCCTGCAGCCACTCTTCGGGACACAACTTCAAGGTTTATTTTTCGGTCAAGTTTCTTCACAAGAACAACCTTTTCTTGAGGGCTAGAAACGTAGTGTGTTCTGATGCCTTTGCGGTTTAGCAGTTCGAAGATGTCCCTGTTGGTTTTCCAGTCAACCAATGCTTTGCCTTGGATGATATCATGTTTGACTCCGTCTCCTGCAGTTATATCATCCTTAAAGACCATGTAAACAGTCCCTTGATCTTCAGGATTCTCATAGATTATCTTAGTTTTACCTTCCGCAACTTTTTTCAAAGAACCAAAATCGATTGCCATACAGTTTATCCTCAAGTTTCAGGTATGTGAAACTGAATATTTTAAGTTGCCTTTGCTATTGCGGCACAAAATGGTTAGTTAGACGTAGATGCGAGCGCAAAGAACTGAAACATAGATAAATCATCAGTTAGAGTCTTGGAGCGCTTTTCAGAGTCTTTTTTTAGTCTGGAGTAAGAGAGAGTGCAAGCAGATTCTGGTACGGATATTTTTATTCCTTCTACGGAATAAAGATTAAAGTGATTAGGGAAAAGTAGTAGCTGCATCCAAAGGGGCAGCTTTTCATTACAACATCACTGCTTATTGGTGTCTTTATACGCATCCGCCGCAGTTTACGCAGCCGCCCATGATGCCTCTGCACCATATAGGTAGTTCTCTTTTAGGTTTCTCGGCATATGTTTCTGGCTGCATTTTCTTTTCAGCCAATTTTTGTGTAGTTTTTGGGTGTTTCAGCATTTCCTATCACCAAATATGCTAAAGTGATGGGGTGAGTTATTCTTTGAGGATGAAAATGTGGGGTTTTCGATTTGTCGGTCACATTTATTGTGACGAAAGCTTATATATAATTAATATGTGAGATAGTCTATAATTAGTAGTTACAGTGTTTGTTACTTTTATCCATAGTAAATGTAACATATGTAACAGAAAGAAAAAGGAGGACAATATAATTTGAGTGATAAAGATGTCAGGGAAGGAATTCCGCTGCCTTTGCTAACAGAAAAATGGTTCAGCCAACGTTTTCCTGAGATGGAACCAGTCAAAGTTATTGAAGGAACGGGCGAGGAATGGAAAAGACGTAAACTTAATTCCATCATTGTGGTTGCCTTTCATGCAGATTTGGAAGTGGCACAGCTGAAACATTTTCTTCCCCTCTTCCTAGTTGAGGAGCTTATAGATAGCGGCTACTCCATCAACCCAGTTGTCTATATTGGAGCGTTACGGGATATTGGCAGAGGCTATCACCGTGGAGATATCAGAGAAAGGGTTGCAGAAGCGCATAAATTTTTTCAAGGAATCTTTGCTCCAAGCACAAAAGCGGTGATTGTTGAAGACCGGGTCGAAATCCAGAGAGACGTCTACAGCATCTTGAGAATTCTTGATTTCGAAAAGAGTCTCCAGAACGTCCTCAACCAGATAAACACCTTAGAGAAGCTTAGGGAAGCAAATACAATTAGGCTCACAGAGAAGACGTATAATCTCACGGAATACGAGAAAGAGCTTCTTGAGATTTACTTGTTTGACAGAAATAAACTGGCAACAGAAATAAAGACATACCCTTATGTAAGCTGGGGTTTAGAGTCCCTAAGCTACTTGGGAGCCTCATACAACATTTTTGACAAATCAAACGCAGGGCTTTCAATCCTCAAAAAACTGATCTGTGTAGACCAAAACATCGAATATCCTGCAACCATTGTTTTGCCCGATCCAGTAGCAGTTTCAGGAAATACAATGAGATACCTACAATCAAGAGACTTGAACCCAGATGAGACACTGTTCATAAGTGATTCGTACAGAGAGGTTAGTCGCAAAATTTTTGAACAGGAAAACGTTTCCCCGAAATTCTTGGAGTATCTTGCGCGGAACATAATTCAGCCATTTGCAACAGCAAACGTAAAGAAAAATAGCGAATCATGCTTGAGAGAGATTACTGCGAAAAAACATTTGGGAGCTGAGTTGGCTTCCCGCGAGTTGAAGCGTCCTTGTTTGAAAGGTTATTGGGAGTTCGTAAGACCATATTATGAAGCTATGGAAACGATTCTTGGAACTCATGAAAGCTTGTTTGTTCCAGAGGAGTTGACTGAGAAGACGTTGGATGCTTTAGGGTCGAAACGGAATAGACAGATACTTATTGAGTTGGCGGTCCATCATCAGAAACATGCTTCGCCGATGACAGTTAATGAGCTGTTTGACAATATGGGATTGAAAAAGGGGGCGAAGAAGGGACTTTGGAGAAATTTGGAAACGCTGGTAAGATGTGGCTTGGTTGACCGTATTCCGGAGGGCAGGAAGCTTCACAAATACAGCATATATGGAAACAAAGCCACGATCAGAATACGATTGCCCCTTACTGAGATGCGGCAACGCGAAAGACAGGCAAAATAAGCTTCAAGAGATTTTAAGCTCAAACAATTGGAGACTTCGCTTAAGCACAATATGAAGATTGAATTGAATAGTCAGGTAAATTAGTGCGGATTTAGATATATCCTAGACAAAGCCTTGTTCTGTAGGCCTATTAAGCCATTTTTTCGCATTCTTGGAATCTTCAGAAGCTACACTTCTTTTTCCAGCAATTAAATTTTGTTCATTTAGAATATGATTTTTTAGATAAATATTCATTTAAGCTGAAGCAACAATCGCCTCCCTAATTCCCCTTTTTTTGTATGCACAAAATATTCTCCAAAAGGCACAACTAAAAGACAGGAGATATAGACAACAGGGTTTGTGCAATTAGATTCCGAAAGGATTTTAATGTAGATGAAAAACAGAAGAGATAGCATGACTAGCCAAACTGTGCTCGGCAGATTCGGAAGCGAAAGCGTATGCAAAACGTGCAAACACTTAGATAAACTAGAGGGGCGTTTCTACTGTAAGTTCCTAGGCGCATTCCTTGCAGAACAAACACTCTATCTTCCCTGTGACATGAAAGAGCCAATTGAAGAAAGAAAGTAGCCTTTTGTAACAATTCATCTTAAGGACTTCCCCATCAAACATAAACTCGTACACCAAAGGTTACACATAACACTAAGTTTTTTATGATATTAGATAAACTTAAGAAGGTTGCCGAAGAATGCATTTTTAGTTAAAAAGAGGTTTTAGCATGGAATTAAAGGGAAGTTCAACAGAAAAGAATTTGCTCAAATCATTTGCTGGTGAGTCACAAGCCAGGACCAGGTACACCTTTTTCGCTAGTGTAGCAAAGAAGGAAGGCTATGAACAGATTTCAGAAATATTCACTGAAACAGCAGGCAACGAAAAAGAACACGCTGAACTTTTTTTCAAATATCTCAAAGGTGGAGACGTAGAAATCACGGCAGCTTACCCTGCAGGTGTGATCGGAACAACAGCAGAGAACCTATTGGCGGCAGCGGAAGGAGAGAAAATGGAATGGGGAACACTATACCCAGATTTTGCTGCAGTAGCAGAAAAGGAAGGTTTTGCAGATATAGCTAACACTTTCCGCATTGTTGGGACAGTAGAAGAGAAACATGAACTACGATACAGAAAACTGCTGGCAAACGTCAAACAAGGTACAGTGTTCAAAAAAACCAAAGTAATCAAATGGAAGTGCAGAAACTGTGGTCACATATATGAGGGCAGTGAAGCCCCTGAGAAATGCCCAGTCTGTGATCACGCCAGAAGCTACTTTGAAGTCTGGTGCGAAAACTATTAAACAAAATTGAAGGAGGGTTGAAATTTGACTGAAGAAGGACAAATTTACCTTTGTGAGATATGTGGAAACAAGGTTGAAGTCGTAGAGGCAGGCGCTGGCACTCTAGTTTGCTGCGGACAGCCAATGAACCTTGTAGACTAAACCTACCTGCGGGAAAAAAGACCCGCTTATATCTCCCTTTTTTTGGTGTTTATGTGGCACAGAATTTTGAATTGGCACAACACATCTTTTAAAAAAGACAAACCACTCAAACCACAGAATGGGCACACAAAGCTCCAATACTACCAATACAAAAAATAATGGTTTCTGCTTTAGTGATAAATGAGTTGTTGAGAATGTCTGAGAGAATTATCGAAACCAAGTTACGGCTCATTGAGGGCTACAAATTCTATGTGAACTTTGATGCAGACTACCTTTCAAATTTGATTTCTGATGAACCAAAACCAACTGGAGAAGGCTCTGGACCAAACGCTCCCAGATTACTGGCAGCGGCAGTTGGACAATGTATGAGTTCAAGCCTTATTTACTGCTTAAAGAAAGCAAGAATCCCAATCAATAACCTTGAAACTACAGTTAAAACGAACTTGTTCAAAAACGAAAAGGAACTGACAAGAATCAAAAGCATCGACATCCAAATCATGCTGGAAGTTAACGAAGAACATAAAAAACGCCTAAACCGATGCCTGACAATCTTTGAAGACTACTGCACCGTAACACAAAGCATAA
>JAFGGM010000055.1 GCA_016930555.1 Candidatus Bathyarchaeum sp. | reverse complement strand
TCGGGGGATTCCATTCTGGTCCACTCTGAAATCTGTTGAATAGTCAATGCCTTGGATGATTCCGTTGCCCCAATGTTATGGAGCATTATCAGGAGGCGCAGTTGATTGGGCTGCTCATCAGGTTGTTGACGGAAAGAATGCCTGTCGCCCAATTATTCCACCACCTTTCGGTAAACTTCTACAGTCTTCATAGCAACCGCTTCCCAACTATAAGCCTTGTGGAGTTTATCTTTTGCGTTTGCAGCTAACCATCGGGCATGGTCTGGGTCAGACAACACGCGGTCAATTCCCCATGCAATAGACTCGGGACTCCGTGGATACACGAAAATTCCTGTGCGGTCATGCTCTATTACTTCGGCTAGACCGTCCACTTTGCTTGCTACAACAGGAACTCCCGTAGCCATTCCCTCAAGAGCGACTATGCCAAAGGGCTCGTAAATTGATGGCACAACCAAAACATCCGCGCTGGTCATGAGTTCAATAACGTCTTTGTCAGATGCAAAACCTGTGAACTGAATCTTTTGATTCTGTCCAGTGGCGCGGGCTTCGGCTTCTAGAAGGTCCCGTGACCAGCCTTCGCCGACGATGATGTATTTTGCTTCAGGATAGCGGCGGGCTATAAAGGGTATTGCTCGTATGAAGTATTCTATTCCTTTCTGTGGAACTAGACGCCCTACACAGAGAAGCAGTTTTTCTCCCCAGCCCACACCATAACGTTGCCTAACTGCTCCCCGGTCAACAGGAATCTGATACTTGCTTGCGTCTATGGCATTTGGAATTACGTCAACCTTGTCCACTGGAAGATTAAAATGGCTACAGATTTCGTTCTTCATGGACTCGCTACACACGATGACTCTGTCAGCTTCGTAGTTTGACCACCATTCTATCCCGTTAATAGAGAATGAGTCGGGACTGTGGAGACCCTGTGCGCGTCCCACTTCGGTGCTGTGGACTGTAAGAATCATTGGCTTTTTCTGGTAATGTTTGAAGGTGATTCCTGAGAAGGCAGCTAACCAGTCATGAACATGCATAACGTCAAAGTCAAATTTTTGAGCTACATCAGCCATTCGCTTTGAAAGAAAATGATTGAACATTAGAACCCATGTAAGAAAGTTTGGGTGCCCCAGTTCTGTTGAGGCACGGTACACTTTGATTCCATCCATTTCTTCATAGTTTGGTGAGCCTGGAAAGTCCAATGTGAAAAGGTGAACTTCGTGGTTTTGTTGAACAAGGGCTTTAGCTAAGCCTTCGCAGTGACGAGCTATTCCACCTACTACTCTTGGAGGGAACTCCCAAGTTAGAGTGCCAACTTTCGTTTTGTTTCACCAGTATTATATTATAGTAAGCTGAACTAATATGTTCTTCAGTAAGTCACTCTTTAGTTTGTTTACTTTGTACTCTTATTGTTGGGTATAAAGTTTTTTTTATCTCCACAAAAGTTGGTGTTTATTAACTAGGAAACAATTAAGCTTCTAAAACTTGTTATTGGTGACTTTATTGAAAGTGTTGTTTGTATGCACGGGAAATGCCTGCCGAAGTCCGCTGGCTGATGCACTGCTAAAGATGCTTAGACCAGACCTTGATGTTGATTCTGCGGGAACGTATGCCTACTATAAAGTTATTGACCTGACAAGGCGATATGCGGAACAGGAAGGCGCCACCAAATTTCTGAAAAGTGTTCCGGACAGTTTGGCCTCAAAGAATTTGGTTGATTACGATTTGATTATAGCCATGGAAACGGATCATGAAGAGGCTATTGTTAGACAGTCTCCAGAGTGTGCAGACAAAGTTGAAGTGTGGCACATCATTGACCCATACAACCTGCCATACACGCAAGCACAGCGATCCTTTGATAAAATCAAAAGCAAAGTTGCACATTTAGCTAAAACGCTGTAGAGTGTTGTGGTTGCGTTGACTAAAAATTTTGTAGCATATACACAAGGGTGGAGCCACAAAAAGAGGCTGCTAAAATAATGCTGATGTTCTGAAAAGCAAATATGGCTCAGATGTTTAGTAAGCTTCTTTGTGTGAAGAATCACGTCACTTTGTTTTTTATAGAAAGAACGTTATTCCTATCTGTTGAAGCACAAAAGCCAGATAAATCAAACAAAGGAAGATTGCTCCTTTTTTGTTTATTGATTTACTTGAGCTTATCATGTACCATACAGTTAATGAGGAAACCAAAACGTAGAACATTATACTTTGAACTGCAATGACATTCACTTCAGAGAATGAAACTAAAGAAGATATTCCCAACACTAGGGTTATGTTTGTGATGCAGCTTCCAAGAATGTTCCCAAGAGCCATTTCATGATATTTCATCTTCAACGCTTGTACTGTGGTGGCGAGTTCTGGAAGGGATGTGCCAACTCCAACTATTGTAGCGCCAATAATGGATGTTGGTAAACCGACGAAATTGGCAATGTCAACTGAACTGTCAACAATCAGCTTTGAAAGCACAACAATAACCACTAAACAAGCAAGAAATTTTAGTCCTGCAATTGAGCCTTTCTCTTTTTTACGTGCATCTTCTTCTTGGTTAGAGAGTCCAGATTCTTTGGGCGTTTTGGAGATTGTCATAGTGAAGTACCAGAATAATATTATCAGCACTATTCCTAGTACTGGACCTAAACTTCCTCTCTGAACTATAAACAAGGGTATTATTGAAGATAGGAAAAGGAATTGTACAAGTTCTTTTTGTGATTCTCCTCTAATAGAGATTTCAGTTTTGCTGATTAATATTGCTAGAGCAATGATTATAGTTAGATTTGCTATGTTTGAACCCAAAGCGTTACCCACTGAGAGACCGCCCTCGTTACCTAATGAAGCTAAGGTTGATACAGAAAGTTCTGGTAAAGAAGTAGATACAGAGAGTAAAATAAACCCTGCAGCCATTTCTGAAAAACCAAAAACCTTTGAAAGAACCAGAGTATATCTGATTATTCTGTCGCTAACAAGCCCAATAAGAAACAGCGAAATTGCTAGAAGAGGTATGCTTATCCAAATCATTTTTTTCCCCACCGAGCTATTTCGTTCTTCCTGTAGACCTTCGAGATTATGTCTCAGAAACTATTGATTTCTATTGCTCATTATTGTTCTTTTCGCCTGCAATTTTTT
>JAFGGM010000010.1 GCA_016930555.1 Candidatus Bathyarchaeum sp. | reverse complement strand
GTCAGTGGGCAGCTTGTAGTCAACAATGTCCGTTGCATAGACTCCACTCCATTTGGCATCAGGAGTAGTCAATCCCCTAAGATGAGCGGCATTCGCTGAACCCGAAATAATGACCATGGCAATGTGCATCCCCCACGGGTCACCGTCAGTGAAGATATAAACAGGCAGGTCTAGCTCCCGATTCAGCCTGTTAAGGAAGTGCCGTGTTGCCCTAGGCGCCTGACCAGCAGTCAACACAAGAAGAGCATTAAACTTCTCATGAACCCGCTCCTCAATAAACCGAGTGAACAAGCCACCTTTCTCGATGGCGATGACTTTATCACAGCCAGCCTTAGCAAACACTGAAGAAACAACAGAAGGACCAATCATAACACCATCAGGATGAGAAGTCATGTTCAGTTGTTTTCCCTCATACCCGGGCACAGTATATTCGATGGTTAAATCTCCGAACAGAGCTGAACGCTCCTCAGGAAACACATTGAAGTCTTCTCGCGCAAAACCCGTAGCCGTCTCCAAGTCAGTAAGTATATTGTTGGATTCAGGCTGATCCTTGAAGGTCATCTCATAAGCTTGAGCAGAATAATACACATCCCTGAGAGTCGAAGTTTTCCGGTTCTTCACAAGCTCGCTCGCAAAAAAACCAGCCCAAACCATCTGAGTGAAAGGCTTAAGGTGACGAATGTTTCTGGCAGTACGCTTAACACTCTTATCACCAAGGATATACTGCCGTACATCAGGGCTATAGAAGATATTTTCTGTAGAGCGGCTTGGCATCTCTACCCAAGGGAACTTGCCTTTCTCCATTTGACCATAAAGGTTACCGCCAAACTTCCTGAGGTCAGTCAGAACAGTTTCGCTCTTCTTTTTAGCTGAACTCTCAGACTCCTTCTTCGTCATACTTCTTCACACTCTTCAACAACAACTCAATGTCCGGCTCTTCAGTCTTTCCAGCCAAGTCAGTGGCAAACCTAGCTATCTTAGGCAGATACTTAGAGAACACAGACAAACGTTTCTTCTCCTTGGCTACATGTTCCCGCTTCGTCAAAAATATCTGCAATCGACGAGCCACCTCGCGGATTCCATTCAAAATTTCGCTCTTCACCTCAGGACGATCCGCAATAAATTCTTTACCAACAGTCTTGTAAGGAACCTTAGTGCTGCAGAGATGAACCAGAATAGCTATGGGCATGCCAGGCGCAACCTTGTATCTTCGCCAGTTTATTCCCTTGATTACCCTAACAGAAACGTCGCTGGCCTCATCATACAACAACGGAATCTTGTTCGCAAACCTGTAAACTACAACATCATCCTTCTTCGGAATTTCCCCACCATAAGCTATAGCAGTCTCCACAATGAAGGGGTGACCAGCATACGTGGAGGGCTTCCTCTGAGAAACCGCAATGAATTCGGGCTGTAACTCCTTAAGAATCCCAGTCTTCATAAGTTCCTCGCCTAGAGGAGAAAGACAGCTTGCGTCTGGAGGAAGAAAATCATTGAACTGCTTCATCATTCTAACAAGCTTCACAATCTCGTTGGGTCTCAACTTTTTCGGATTCTTTGTCCTGACCAAGCCAGCGGCAGCAAGCAAACGGAGAATAATTGTTCTGTCAACGTTAGTGAAGCTGTTTTTCAGGAAATCAATCATGTCCTGAGCTTTGGTCTTCTTCAATGAAGCTTTGATTTGTTGTTCAGTTAGGGTACCAAAAAATTTTCGGAATTTCTTGGACTTGTTATTTGTCTCTACTAGCCGAGCAACATGTTCAGCTTTCAGCCTCTTCGGATCAGGCGTTCTTACAAATTCCGCAAAATCCAAGAAACTAAGAGAAGTACCTTGACCAACACGGTGGAAATGTTTCCGCATAAAGTCCAACAGGTTCCGGGAGGTCGTGACTCGTATGAGCCGCTGAAGAGTTTCAACATCCACACCATAAGGATGCGCCAAGGTTTCTGTGGGAGGAGGAGGCATCTTGTTTGTGGCTCGGCTGAACAGATACAATCTGCCTTTTGGATCAACAAATCGGATGTCAGCGTAGGGTGTTACCAGAGCAGTCTGTTTCAGGTATTCCAGAATTTTGGACATTGCTCGATAATAGTCGCCTTCCAGAGAATACTCAACAATGGTTCCACGCCACTGCTCCTTGTTTCTTCTGGTCTTGCGATCTAAGATGAGAGGACGGTTCCTCTGGATGTCTATCATCAGCTTAAACTCGTAAATCTTGGAGCCGCCTGTACTTGACTTAATGAGAACAGGTTTGTGGGTGGTAATCTGACCATACAAGATAGCCATTGTTCCACCTAAACCAAAAGTTCCACGGGCCTGCTTGAGTTTATAGTTTGAGCCAAACAAAACCTGACCAAAAGCTGAAGGAATGTGACGAGCTGAGATTCCAGAACCGTTGTCCATGATCATCAGCCGATATACTCCATTGGCTGAATCTGTTGTGGCAGTGACACCATTTTCCTCAGACAGCCGAACGTAAACCTGTGGAGGAACATTCATTTGGTCAGCAGAATCAAGAGAGTTCTCCACAAGCTCCCTGACGGAAACAAAAATTGCCCTTGAGGGGTTAGTGAAGCCAGCTATGTCGCGGTTCCTGTAGAAAAAGTCTGCGGGGCTAATTTCTTGGAAAGTCACCAAAGCTGGTTCCCACCGCCCCATAATACTCTAGAGTTCAGAAGATATGGTAGTTCCATCGTTTTTTCATTGCGTTTGCGGTTTTCTGTGCTTGGAACCGCAGTAGGAGAATATTGTATGATATGTAGCAACATGGCAGCTTCATTCTTAATTCTGTATGATAACTATTTCAATGTTTTTGTAAAATTTAAAGCTTAACAATTTTGCCCATTTTTCAGCCATTTTTTGTTTAGCTACGGTATGTTGGCTCCCAGAGCTGCAACCGTTGTTTCTTGAGTTCTCTTCGCTTTTTGTGCAGATAACGGTACACTGTTCCGTGAAGGCTTCCCCCAATAAGCATACTCACAGCCTCCCTCGCAATCGAGGCTTGATCAGGGTAACCAATTATTGAAATTGTGTGACCATAAACCGAAATGTTTGCTTCACTCAACTCCTCGATAATTCGGCGAGTTTTGCCTTCTTTGCCAATCACCCGTCCCTTCAGCCGCTTCAGATCAGACACGGATCTGCCCACAGTTTCCCTGAGGTCAATAACCTCGAACACAATCTCGTCATCGTCAAGGAGCCTGAATGCATGGTCAGGCGCAAAGCCTCTGCCGATAGCAGTAACCACTTCTTTGGCCCTGAAGAGAACTGTTGGGTCCTCCGCTGTTGCTGGAAGAGTTATCTGTACTGTTCCATTTTCGCTGTCTACTTCCAAGCTGACAGACAACTTTCTTTCGATAACGTTTTTCACGGTGCCATCTGGTCCCACTAAAGCTCCGATACGGTCTCCAGGAATCTTGATGTAAGCTTTACTTCCTTCCACCTGATACTACCTTCTCGTACATTTCATCTACTGAATATATGTCTGGAACTTGCCTCTTGAAATACCTATGCAAATTTTCTAAATCTCGGCGTAGGAACCTGTCAGCCATCGGATGCCTAACCAGAACGGACTGGGCAACATCAAAAATCACTGGTTTTTCTTTCCAAATCATGATGTTGTATTCGCTGAGGTCCGCATGCACCAATCCTGCTTTATTGTAAAGCCGCTTCACAGAGGTCAGCAAACGTTTGAAGACTTTTTCAGCGTCCTCAAGAACGGTTTCTTTCATGAGAGGCGCACGTTCACCATTCTTGCCGATAAATTCCATTATTAAAACATTCTTTTGCACTGCCAAGGCTTCGGGAACGTTGACTCTTGCTTCTTTGGCCCGCTGCAGATTCTTGAACTCTTTCTGAGCCCACGTGTAAATGAGGGACCGCGTGTCTCTGCGGACGTGAGTGAATCTGGGATCACCTTCTATGTAGGGAAGCATGCCCTTCTTGAATTCAGCTGAGCTAGTCAGATAAATTTTGATAGCAAGTTCTTTTCCATCTGGGTTTTTTCCCCAGTAGATTCGTGCCTCTTTTCCAGCATTAACGACACCATGAATCTCGTCAATGATTTCCTTGTTCATGAAGTCGTAAATGACCATGAGCGTTGATTTGTCAAAAACTTCTTCTATTACTTGGAAATCTTCGCTCCGCTTATTCTTCATCAACGACTCGATTTCATATGCCTTTTGTTTTCGGCTAAGCCGTTTATCCACTTTGTCTCGAAAAGACACACCTAACCTTCCTACCAACAGGTGAAGGCTGTTTTCCTATTTAGGTTTCGCTACAACAGAGTTTAAGAACTTCTATATGGTCGGCTGCAAACTATATTCCAATAAGGTGACAGATGAAATGAAACTTGTTAAACTCAACGAAAAAGAGTGGCTGCACCGTCAGGGATACTCTAAGAAAATTTTGTTTACAGAGGATGACCTAAAATCGAAGGGAAACATTGTTCAGATCGTCAGAAACGAAGCGCACACAGAAATTAAGCCTCATTACCATCAAAGGATGATCGAAATCTACCACATACTAGAAGGAAACGCAATTGTCTTCTGCGGAGACTTGAGAAGTAGAGTAGAGCCCGGAGACACTCTATTGTGTGAACCCGGAGAAGTTCACGGCGTAGTTAACGACACAGATGAGGATTTCGTGTTTGCTGTTTTCAAAATAAACGCAAAAGACGACGACATGGTCTGGGCATAGATTCTAGATTTTGACGATTTGGGCGTGGGGAACGCCGCAGATGTTCAGAACTGCCTCAGGATGAACAAGCCCCTGCTCTATGGCTTTTTGAACAATGTTGGCTCCAATCATGTTCACGACACTGGACTCCTTCATCAACTCAACAACATCTTCAATAGGCATCTTTGGACCTTTATAGAATTCTTCACGCACCTTGAAAACCAGCTTTCCATCCTTCAAAGTCTCGCCTAGAAGTTCCTCGTCACAGGTTGCAAGAAGCACATACTCGCCGCATTTCCGCAGGTTAGTGTAGGCTTCCAATATTAAGAACTCTACAAAGTTGATATAGATGACCTTGCTCCGCAGGCTTCGCAAACCAGAAACAGGAAGCGTTTGTCTTTAACGATTTTCGTGTCTGGACGCGTGCAAACGGGACAAACCACAAATTCGTTGATGTACCGTTGAATGAGCCTTTCAAAAGTGTTGTAATCAAATTTTCCTTGAAAGATTGCCCTATTCCTCTGCATTGTCGCGGCAGTAGCCATCTCACCTGAAAAGAACTTCAGCACATAACGTGGGTCACGATTAAGGGCATCACAAATCTCCTTAAAATTCGACAGGATTGTGCGCATGCCGATTACGTGACATCGAGGTTTCGGAACCTCAAACCGTTTGTGCTCCCGAACATCATCAGGAAGCTGTGACCGAGCCCGTTCAAGCAACTCTTTATAGTCCATTCCTAACGCCTACCTTACACCTATTTTGCCCCCAATAAAAGCCCTTCCCTTTTTAGTCCCCCCAGGTTATTGTTTGCGGAGTGTAAACAGAAAATCCTTAAATGTTAACTTGACAATCGATAAATAGAAAAGTTTCGTGGGCCCGTAGCTCAGTTTGGTTAGAGCGCCAGACTCATAATCTGGTGGTCGCTGGTTCAAGTCCGGTCGGGCCCACCAAAAATCAACTGATTTGGAAGTTGTGGTTTCCAAACAGTTGGAAACAGGGAAAAAAGAAATAGAGCAAACCGTCTAGGTACACAGGTTCTGAAAAAGGAAGTGCTGTGATGTGAAGGATGACCTTAACGCCATACTAACCGAAAAAGGTGTGGAAGTTTTGCTTCTTTACGCTGACAGCTATAGAGACGCCAACATGTACTATCTCACAAAATTTCTGGCTCCAGACCCCTTCATCTTCCTCAAGAAAGTCGACGCAGACCCACTGATTGTGGTTAATCAGATGGAGTTTCCGAGAGCCCAAAAACAATCTATTGTCAAAGCCGTAAAATCCTACACAGAGTACAACTACCTCAAAACATTAAAGACTACCAAAAATCCGCAGCTCGGTACCATGAAGTTCATTGCCGAAGTTGTCCAAAAGGAAGTTGATGCTGAAACGAGGATTTGTGTGCCTCCAAACTTTCCCGTAATTGCAGCTGACGTGCTGCGGAGTGAGGGCTTGATAATCAATCCAATGTTTGGCATGATTGAGGAAGCCAGAGAAACCAAAGACAGCAACGAAATCGAAGAAATCAAAACAGTTCAGGCAATCAGCGAAAAAATCACTTCACAGGCAATAGAACTGGTAGCTGACTCTGATGTGGGCAGCAATAGAACATTACAGTTAAAGGGAGAGACCTTAACGGTTGGTAGGCTGAAATCGTTTTTTGGAACCAAACTCCTAGAAAACGGGTGCCTCCCAGAAGAAGATATCATAGTCGCGTGTGGCACAAAATCGTCAGACCCCCACTACACGGGAGAACCAGAAGACAAACTCAAAGCAGATCAGCCAATAATCCTGGACATTTATCCCCGAAGCATCAAGAAACGCTACTGGACAGACATGACCCGAACAGTAGTGAAAAGAAAAGCCCCAGATAAACTCAAACAGATGTTTGATGCAGTTTTTGAGGCAAAAAATGCTTCCCTCGATGCCATCCAAGCAGGAGCCCTTGGTAGCCAAGTCTACGATGTGTGCTGTGACGTGCTAGAGAAGGCAGGCTACGAAACCACAAGAGGAGGAAAGAATGTGACGGTGGGAATGACGCACAGTCTAGGGCATGGCGTGGGCTTGCAGATACATGAAAGTCCCAGAATGAATGAACTCTCCATGTTTCCTCTGAAAGAACATAATGTTGTGACTGTTGAGCCTGGACTCTATGACCCCCAGATAGGTGGAGTAAGATTAGAGGACATTATAGAAGTCACGAAATCTGGATACAGCAACCTAACAAAGATGGAAACGCAACTAGAAATTTAGAGGAACATTAGCCTCCAGTCATAAGAGACATAAGAATAACGTGATCGCCGTCAGAGAGTTTTGCGTCTAAGCCTCCGACTTGCCCAATGAATTGCCCGTTAATTGTAACAGAAAAGCCTGTTTTGATTTTTTTCACCCCAGGTTCATACACTTCCTTCCTGAAAGATGCACCATGGTTTTCGGCAAGCTTGTTAAGTAAGTCAGAAAGGGACGAGCCATCTTCCAGTTCGAAATGCTCCTCGTTTTTATTCAGCATGTTTTTGATAAATCCAAGATATTGAACTCTGACCTTCATGTTTTCTCACCAACAGTTGTCTTAGTCGATTCAACGCAACTATAGACTCTACATATGTACCATATTAACCTGAAGAAGAAATTTGCCTTTCCAATATGTTGCATTTGTGTACATAAACAAATGAATGATTGTATATGTCTTAACAAGTTTGCGTTATGCATTGCAAATAATATCGGGTAGAAAAAACAAAATAGCACAAAAAAAGACATAAGATTGTTTTTATTTACGCCAGAGGATAAAGATTAATATTCAGTTATACTTATCCATATTAATCTCCAAAGTGTTAAGGGAGGATTAAGTTGAGTTACGCTAAACGAATTCTTTACGTAGACTTGACGACAGGAAAAACTGAAGTCAAACCCCTAGATATGAAATTGGCTAAAGAGTATATTGGAGGCATAGGACTTGGAATGAAACTATGGCTAGACCATTCCAAGGCTGGTGTGGACCCGTTCAGTCCCGAGAACCCTCTAATTTACATAACAGGCCCCCTAACAGGTACAATGGCACCCTCAGCGGGAAACACCTATGCTGTAGTTTCTAAATCGCCACTAACCGGAATAATCGGTGAAGCAAAAGCCCACGGCTTCTTTGGGTCTGAAGTAAAACGAGCAGGCTATGACGTCATCATATTTACTGGTAAATCTGATAAACTGGTTTACGCATGGATTGACGACGATTCTGTTCAACTTCTTGACGCTGAGCACCTCAGAGGAAAGTCACCTGCTGAAACAGATGAAACAATAAGAGAAGAGTTAGGCGACTTCTACATTCGAGTATCAGCCATCGGCGAGGCAGGAGAAAAACTGAGCAGAATTGCCTGCATAATCAACGATGAATATCGTGCAATCGGAAGGGGCGGCATGGGCGCCGTCATGGGATCAAAGAACCTAAAGGCGGTTGCTGTCCGTGGAACAAACGATGTTAACGTTGCAAACATGGACGAATTCAAGGAGTTTGTGAGAACAATTCATGAACGAATGAAAGGACCTGCTACACGAAAATACAGGACTCTGGGCACCCCCGAAAACGTGCTTGTTTTGAATGCTTTGGCGGCTTTGGCTACCCGAAACTTCACAAACGCAACCTTTGAGGGAGCAGAAAAGGTCAGCGGAGAATCCCTGAATGAACATTACGTTAAGAAAATTATCGGATGCGCAACATGTGGAATGCGCTGTGACCACATTGCTGTGGTTCCTGAAGGAGAATACAAAGGCAGCACATCACGTGTCGAATTTGAGTGCCTCTGGTCTTGTGGTCCCCTCTGTGGTATTGACCGTTTAGATGCAATTATTGAAGCTATCCGACTAGCTGACTACTATGGCTTGGACGGAATCTCCATCGGAGTAGTAGTGGCTATGGCCATGGACTGCTACGAGAATGGCGTCATCACTGACAAGGACACTGACGGCTTGAAACTGAATTTTGGCAATCATGAAGCCCTTGTGGAAGCGATTAAAAGAATAGGCACCCGAACAGGCTGGTTTGGCGAAACCTTTGCCGAAGGAACCAAACGCGCAGCCGAAATAATTGGTGGAGAAGCATACAAGTACGCTAATCACATCAAAGGAATGGAGTTACCAGGATACGACCTCAGAACATTGCAGACTGCTGCTTTGGGCTTCTCAGTTTCCTTCCGTGGCGCTTGTCACCTAAGGTCTGGAGCTTACTCGCCTGACGTTAAAGGATCTGTTGACCGCTTCAAGATTGAAAAGGGAAGAGGAAAACTTGTTATGGACGGAGAAGACCTCTATAATGTTGTTGACTCTCTAATTTTGTGCAAGTTCTCAAGAGGAGTCATGTATGACGGACTCAAGGACATGGCAAAATACTACGAATTGGCGACTGGAATACCGATGACTGCAGAGGAGCTTCTACTGGCTGGCGAAAGAATTAACAATCTTGCGAGAGTTATAAACATCCGTGAAGGTGGAGGAACACGCGAAGAGGATCAGCTACCATGGAAGATTCTGAATTTCCCTGTGCCTGAAGAGTGCGTAGGAAAGGGCGTTTACGTGAAACAAAGAGAGTTCGATATTGGCTTATCTGACTATTATGAAGTTCGTGGCTGGACAGATGAAGGCATTCCTACGCCAAAGAAACTGAAAGAATTGGGACTAGAAGACCTGATTCCCATTGTAGACAAGAAAATTAAGGCCATGAAAAAGAAATGATGATGGAGGAAAAGACAGATGCCAACAATTCATGAAAAAAAGTTTGTTTCTGGAGACCCCGCTAAATGCATCGGCTGCCGTGTCTGCGAATATGCATGCTCAATGAAGCATGAAAACACCTTTAACCCAACCAAATCCAGAATTCGGGCTGTCCGCCTGAATTCCTTCGTGAACTTAGCAGTTTCCTGCAGGCTCTGTGAAGAGCCTCCATGCGTTGCCGCGTGCCCCCGAGATGCGCTGAGACAGTCAGAGGAGACAGGCATAATCCTAGTTGACGAGGACAAGTGCAACGGTTGCGGTTGGTGTGTCGAAGCATGCGATTATGGTGCTATTCAGTTGCATCCTGAAACAAAGAAAGTTTTCAGTTGTGACCTCTGTGATGGTGAACCTAGTTGTGTGGAATGGTGCCCTGAAGAGGCTCTAGATTACACAACAAAGGACATTGTCTCGCAGAAAGCCAGAATCGGCGCGGTCAAGAAGCTATTCCGGGAGTCCCTAAAAGGCTAGAAATAGATAGATAGTTTCCTGTAAATGGTTGCCCTTATCTGGGCAACTTTTATCCTAAGCATGGGGTCCTTTTTTCGACTCCAGTTCAACCTTTTTTATTTAGTCAGTCACGTTGGACGTAACCTGTTTCAGGCTAACGTCAGTAAGTTGATGTTGGAAATTTTCAGGGTTTCATCATTTTCGGTTGACAAAAACAAAATGGATGGTTTATGGGAGAAGCTTGTGTAGAGTGGCGGCGAGGTTACTTGCTGCTTGTTTGAGTTTTGGTGTTAGTCCTTCTCCGAAGCTTGTGTCTTTTGGTTGAATCACTAGGAGGGCGATTTCTGCTCCTGTGGTTCGTGTCAGGTAGTCGCAGAAGATTCTGAGAGGGAGAGTGTGTGTTGAGATTGATGATGTTCTCATTAGCTGTTTGGTTTCGGCAATCTGGGCGGTTCCAGCTTCTTTGTTGATTATAGCTGCATCAACTAAAAGAATGTGGGTGGGCTTAAAGTCGGTTATCTGCTGCATGAAGCTTTCGGGGATGGTTTCGGCTTCAATCAAAAAAACATGATTTGAGACCTTGTTTTGCAGATTTCTCACTATCTTAACTCCCACAAAGTCGTCTCTACGAAAGGGGTTGCCTATCCCAGCAACAACTACCCTTTCTGCTCCAGTAAGCCATTCCATTAGGGATTGTTCGATGTCAACTGTCTGTTTCGTGGAATCAGCCATATCTATTCGACCTGTCATTATCTGGAAAGAACAGTGGTAGCACTTAAAATTTGCATTTACTGTGTGAGTTTTTAAGAAAAAAGACTGTTTTCAACAATGTACCTTTACTGAATAAGCTATATTATTTAATAATAGTAAATAACTCGCGCAAAATGGGAAGTTTGCAGTATGTGTGTGCACAAGTCAGGGTATATTTATGAGTGTACCCAAAAATCTAATAGCATATTTTAAGTAATTAATTTTTATAGGTGTAAGAAAAAAATGAGTGGGGAAAGAGCCCTTCTTGAAAAATCAGGTTACTCAAAAAAAGCCATCGATTATTATGAATCAAAACTAAATGTTGGAGAAATAATAAATCCTGACGCTCACTTCTCATATACTGGACCTTGCGGTGACACAATGGAGATTTTCTTAAAAATTGAATCCAACATAATAACAGATGCTAAATTCAGGGCAATTGGCTGTGCAGGCTCCTATGTTTCTGCTTCATCTCTCACAGAAATGATAAAAGGAAAAACAATTAAAGAAGCAAAAAAATTTGATGAAAAAGATATTCTAAAAAACCTTGGAAAAATTCCAGCCCCAAAAATTCATTGCGCATGTTTAGCAAAAAAAACCCTCCAAAAAGCCATCCAACAATATACTAACAAAAAACATGACATACAAACTGTTCAACAATAATTTCTCTTGACTAACGCTTGATTCAGTTCAGTAAAGAGTTATTGACTAGGAAAAGGACCTGAAACAACAAAGTACTCAGTTACTGGCTTACATTTAGGAGTTTTGTGGCGTCCACTCTCAATTCTTCCAGCGCCAACTCTTGTGGGGTGAAGCCCATGGCTAAGCCAAGAAGCTGCGGATAATGCAGCACAGGAATACCGAATTCTTCTTCTAATAATCGTTCTATTCTTGGCTGGTTGATGTCGAACATCATGTGACAGAAGGGACAAACAGTTATCAGAGCTTGAGCATCTACAGACTTGACATTACGGAGCTTATCTCCAGCCAAATACAAAGGAATTTTGTCGTTCACACCAATTATGGGCGCTCCACAGCAGTCAGTTTCATACATGTAATCCAAGCATTCTGCACCAGTTGCCTCAATAAGCCGCTTGAGCAACACAGGATTCTCAGGATCATCAAAACCAATATACTTAGCGGGACGCAAAATGTGGCAACCATTATGCTCAGCTACTTTTAATCCAGTAAGTGGCTTCACAACGGCATCCTTAATTTTCTCCAAGCTAACATCCTCGATTAAAGCCTGAATAAGGTGCTTGACAACAATTTTTCCTCCCTTAAATTCCATGCCAATCTCTTTCAGATGACCGTTGACATGCTCCTTGAGCTTCTTGTCAGCTTCCAGACTCTTGTTCACCTTCCGCAGAGTTCCAGCGCATCCTGTACAGAGGGTCAGTATATTCAGGTTCTTTTCTTCAGCCAAACACAGGTTCCTTGCAGCCAAAACCAGCATCGCATCATGGGCTACAGAATCTATGGGTAAACCACAGCAGTTGAACTCAGGCATCTCAACCAATTCTACACCAAGCCGCTCCAGAACTTTTCGGGCAGAAATTTCGTAGCTTGAAATTCTGTAGGGGATGACACAACCCAAAAACATCAAATACTTTAGCTCAGCCATCTATTCTTCCTCCTGCTTCGCCTTAAAAACAGCCACAACATCAAAAAGCTTAGACACATCCTCAAGATTGGCTTCAGGCAAAGGTGGCAACCCCTTCTCTGTCCGCTTCTTTTTGCGCAATTCAGGAATCTTGTATGCGTATCCTGTCTTCAAAATATTGTCCGTTAATTCCTTGAACACGTCAGGTATAATGCCCTCCCGCACAGCAATGTTACGAAGAGCCCTCACAACACCCGCAATATCAACGCCTTGAGGACAATGATCAACACACGTGAAGCAGGCGGCACAAAGCCAAAGGGACTCACTTGAAAGAAGCTTCTTCTTCATCCCCAGTTGGGTCATCCGCATAATTTTTCGGGGGCTGTAGATTTCGCTGAACCTTGCTATGGGACAGTCGGCAGTGCAGGTGCCACACTGAAAACATAAGTTAATTTTTTCGACACCCGGAATCTCGCGAATCTCCCTTTTAAAAGCGGGGTCCAAGTCGCCCATTTTGATCACCCTTCTCAATCGGGTGCTATTAGCCTGCTTCTCAGACATAAACTCAACATCTCCAATAGAAGGATAGAAATCATTCGCCTCTTAAGAGATTAAATCAAAGGAAGAATGTCTTAATAAAAGATACGAATCTGGAATGCCCTAAAAAATCAGAAAACAAAGAAAGAGTTGTGGTAACCGAAGTTACCTGACTAACTATCTATTTGGAGCCCTTCTTTTTCTGGATATAGTCGTGGATTCCAAGAGCAGCCGTTTTTCCTGCACCCATAGCGCTGATGACGGTTGCGGCTCCGCTGACAACGTCTCCGCCAGCATAAACTGCCTCTTTTGTTGATGCGCCAGTTTCTTCGTTTACTATGATTGTGCCGTACCTTGTGGTTTCAAGACCTTCTGTAGTTCGTTGAATAAGAGGGTTAGGAGTCTGACCAATGGCAACAATTACGGTGTCAACATCCATAAGGAATTCTGAGCCTTTGATGGGAACAGGTCTTCGCCTTCCAGAAGCGTCGGGCTCACCAAGCTCCATCTTAATGCACTCCATGCCTTTAACCCAGCCAGATTCGTCGCCAATGAGCTTTGTCGGATTATTAAGCAACCTGAAAATGATGCCTTCTTCCTCAGCGTTCTCCGCCTCTTCAGCACGGGCAGGAAGCTCCTCTCTAGACCTTCGGTAGACGATGTAGACTTCCTCTGCACCCAGCCTCAAGCTGCATCGAGCAGAGTCCATTGCTACGTTTCCGCCGCCGATGACAGCAACTTTTTTGCCGATTCTGATGGGTGTATCATATTCTGGAAACAGATAACCTTTCATCAAGTTTACTCGAATCAGGAACTCGTTTGCAGAGTAGACTCCACCCAAGTTCTCGCCCTCAATACCCATGAAACGGGGAAGACCAGCGCCACTTCCAACAAAAATTGCATCGAAACCGTTTGCGAACAATTCATCGATGGTGTAGATTCTTCCGATGGTGTAGTTGGTTTTGACGTCAACGCCAAGCTTTTTAATGTAGTTAACTTCAGCCTGAACAATCTCTTTGGGCAACCTGAACTCGGGAATTCCATACATCAGAACACCTCCAGCCAAGTGAAGAGATTCGAACATTACAACTTCGTGACCCAGTTTAACTAGGTCAGCTGCCACAGTAAGGCCTGCAGGGCCAGAGCCGACAATCGCAACTTTGCCTGTCACAGCTGCAGATTCAAGATCAGGAACAGTTACACCCTTTTTTAGCTCGTAGTCAGAGGCAAAACGTTCAAGACGACCAATAGAAATAGGGTCGCCCATCTTGCCTAGAACGCACATCTTCTGGCACTGGTTCTCTTGAGGACAAACACGTCCACAGACAGCAGGTAAACTGTTTTTCTCTTTGATTTTCAGACTAGCAGCCATATAGTCTTTGTCTTTAATAAGTTTGATAAAATCTGGGATAGGAACTTCAACAGGGCATCCCTGAACACAACGAGGATTAGGACACTGTAGACATCGTTCAGCCTCAGCAAGAGCCTGCTCCTCGTCATAGCCCAAAGCAACTTCATAGAAGTTGTGAATACGTTCCTGAATATCCTGCTTGTCCATTTCAATGGCATGCTTTCTCTTTTCTTTATCCACGCTTTACTCCTCCTTCAAGCTTGTCATAAATCATAGACGCCATTCTTTCCTCTGGCAGATACACACGCTGCCTTGAAATGAGTTCATCAAAATCGACGTCAAGACCATTAAATTCGGGACCATCCATGCAGGCAAACTTTGTTTCGCCAGCTACTGTTACACGGCAGGCACCACACATGCCAGTGCCGTCAACCATCAGGGACGCCAAAGTAACCATAGTCTTTAGCCCGTATGGGCGGGTAAGTTCAACAACCTTCTTGAGTGTCGAAACAGGGCCCATAACAACGGCGTGGTCAAATTTTTGAGCCTTCAATACGTCAGCCAAAAAGTCGAGACCTTGATTGCCTTTGGAACCGTCATCAGTGGCAACAAAGAATTGATCTGCAACCGCTTTCAGTTCATTCTCGTAGACCATGTCGTTTCTTGTTCTACCTGCAACAGCAATATACAGCTTGTTTCCGTTCTTGCGAAGAGCTTCAGCCACATAATGCAGTGGGGCACACCAGACTCCGCCGCCTACAAGCAGCACTTGACCAAATTTGCCGACTTCAGCGGGGTTTCCTAGGGGACCAGAAAGGTCTGTTATGGAGTCGCCTGCCTTCATTTTTGCAAGCTTCTTAGTGGTTCTGCCAACTGCATGAAAAGCTGTGGAAACAGTTCCTTTGTTTAGGTCAACTCCTGCGATGGTTAATGGAACACGTTCGCCTTTCTCGTCGAGCCGGATAATCACGAATTGTCCAGGATTTGATTTTTTAGCTATATCTGCTGCATCAAGCTCTATTAGGTATATGTTGGGTGCAAGTTCTTTTTTTGTAACTATTTCATACATCATGATCACGTCCTTTAGTTGGTTTTGTCCTCCGTTTCAGGAATGGAAGAAATCTTTTTCTTAAATTCCTCTAGTTTCGTCTTGAATTCTCCCGGATACTTGGGGCTAACACGGAAGGAATCGAAGCGGTCATCTAAGTTGTATTGTTTAAGAACGACCTTCAGAGCAGAGAAGTTACGTTCTCCCAAGTATGTTCCTTCCTCCAACTTGCACAACTCTTCTGGACAGATAACTGCCATGACTCCCTCAAAACCCAAACTTAGGGCTTCCAAAACCAGAACGGGGTCAAACCCTTTAGCGCATGGAAGCTCTATGATTGTGACGTCGTCTGTAAGGCAGCCCTTCTGCACATCATCCAACGCTGAGAACTCAGACCACTGGCAAACAAAGAGCAATATAGGAGACTTCCCTTGAGCCTGGAGTTTAGCCACTTTGTTGCTGCAGTTCTTGATGATTTCAGTTACTGGCTCAAACTCATATCCTCTAAGTTCTATGGCTTGATGCGGACAAACTAGGGCACAGGCTCCACAGCCCATACAGTCTTCAGTTATGATTTCTGGAGTGCTGACATCCTTCCATACTATGGCGTCGTAGGGGCAAATGAAAACGCATTTGCCACACCCAACACATTTCTCTGTGTCATAAACAGCTTTCAAAGAGTTTGTCTTGATTATAAGGTTCGTTGGGTCATAGCCTAGTGCATCTACAGCTTCCTTCAGTAACTCGAATCTGTTGATGCCGATTTTACTGCCTTTCTTGAATCGACAAAAGTCTTCCTCGCACTGCAAAACGAGAATCTTTTCTACGCCAGCAGCTAAATTGTTAAGGTAGAATTCGGGGGGAACGCGCCCAACACAAGGTAAACGAAGGGCAACAAAATTCTCCACGTTTTCGTCTTTAAGGGTATCTTCAATATTGAAGGTGACAGGGTTGCTACCTCTACAGGACAAAACAAGAGTTTTTGCTCCTTTTTCAGCCATTTCAGCTTGAACTTTTTTAGTCAGCGAGTCAACATCATAGTATACGAGGTTGATTGCTGAAAGTGGGCAAGCGGTTACACATAAGCCACAAACCCGACATTCATCCAAGTCCAAATTGATTTTGTTCTGTTCTTCATCCTTTGATATGGCTTCGAAGGGACAAACAGCAACACATATTCCGCAGCGGCTACAATAGTCGTCTGCGATTTCTATTCCCGCGGTTCGACATGTTTCGGACGTCATCTTGCACTCCAACCAGAAGTCTTTTTTTCCTGAGGCATTGAGAATACTTCACTTCTTGACATGAAACTTAAAGTTTTCTCTTAAACCAGCAACAAAAACACTGGAAATAGGTTACACAAAACGGTATATCTTCCCAAAAAATTGGAGCACAGACAATTCTGGTTCCCCGCAACCATTTCACATAGCAGCCCGCGCAGTTTCTTCAAAAAAGCTCTCTTTATTAGTGGCGTCGGGAAAGATGTTTTTCTGTTGTTACTGGAGTTAGGCTAGTCTTTGCGTGCCGAAATTAAAGTCAGTGGCATAGTTCAAGGCGTGGGTTTCCGCCCATTCATCTACAGGATAGCAGTTAAGAATGGGTTGAAGGGCTATGTGCGAAACAGGGGAGATGCTGTGGTTGAAATAGTTGTTGAGGGAACAAAAAACAGCATCAACCAGTTACTGAAAGACCTTGAAGCAGAGAAGCCGCCCCTGACACGAATATACAAAATCACAACAGACTACAAGACAGAAGAAAAGGGCTTCAGCAAATTCAGCATCATCAAAAGTTCTGGAGAAACTGAACTAGCAGGCTCAGTCATACCACCTGACGTTTCGATTTGTGATAATTGTTTACAGGAGCTGCGAGACCCAGTAGACAGGCGCTTCAACTACTTCTTCATAACCTGCACAGACTGCGGTCCAAGATACACCATAATCAATGGGTTGCCCTACGACAGACCAAATACAACGATGAATGAGTTCAAGATGTGTAGCTTTTGCCAAAGCGAATATGAAGACCCAGCAAATCGCAGATTTCACGCCCAGACAGTGGCATGCCCTGTGTGTGGACCAAAAGCCCACCTTGCTTCCAACAATGCAGAGCTGATAGACTGTGAAGACCCCATCAGGGAAGCAGGAAAACTACTCGAAGAAGGCTACGTTGTTGCGATTAAAGGAAATGGAGGCTTCCATGTTTCAGCATCCACCACCAGAACGGAGCCCCTAATGAAGTTAAGGCGGGTTAAGCACAGAAAAAATAAGCCCTTCGCAATAATGTCTCCAAACCTAGATACGGTAAGGTCTTTTGCTGAAATGAATCCATGCGAAGCTGAACTGCTGACTTCATACCGTAAACCCATTGTCTTACTAAAAAAAGGCAGCAACTATTGTCTTTCGGAGCTGGTTTCTCCAGAACTGCACACAGTGGGCGTGATGCTGCCATACACTGGACTCCATGCCATGCTCTTTGATGAGGTTAAGGAGCCTGCCTTTGTTATGACCAGCGCAAACCCACCCAGTGAACCCATAGTTACAGACAACACTGAGGCAATAAAGAAGCTGAACTCCACAGTAGACTATTTCCTGCTCCATAACCGAGGCATTGCCCAGAGGTGCGACGATTCGGTTGTCCGCTTCCATGGCAAGAACCCGTGCCTGATTCGCCGCTCAAGAGGCTACGCTCCAGAACCAATCCAGATGAAGCATGCTGCTGAATGCTGCGTTTTGGCGGTTGGCGGAGAACTCAACGTCACCTCCTGCATCCTAACAGGAGATAAGGCATTCATTTCTCAGCACATTGGCGACGTAGAGAACTTGGAGACTCTCCTATTCATGAAAAAATCGATACAGCACCTAACAAAACTAACCAACTGCAACTTCGAAGTTGTGGCGTGCGACCTTCATCCAAAGTTTACTACAACAAAGTTGGCATATGAACTAGGAAATAGATTGAATTGTCCTGTTGTTCAGATTCAACATCATCATGCTCACGCTGCGGCGCTCATGACTGAATGGAACGTTGAAGAGGTTGTGGGCGTAGTCTGTGATGGCTATGGTTACGGTCAGGACGGCACTGCGTGGGGCGGAGAAGTGCTTTACTGCAACAGGGAGGACTTCAAGAGAGTGGGGCATCTTGAGGCTCAGCCCATGGTTGGAGGCGACCTAGCAACATATAATCCCCTGAGGATGGCTGCGGGAATACTTCACAAAAAAATGGATATAACAGAATGGCTGACTTCAATGAGCGGAAAGTTTCCTCACGGCAAAAACGAAGTCGAAGTAGTCCTTAAGCAGTTGGATAAAGGTTCTGTACCTGAGACTACAAGTTGCGGAAGAGTGCTGGATGCGATATCAGCCCTCCTTGGAATATGCTATGAACGCACCTACGAAGGGGAACCAGCCATGAAACTGGAATCCGTCGCCCTTAGAGGAGAGGACAAATTAAATCTGTCTCCTGTACTTAATGAAAATGTTTTGGACACAACAGTTCTTGTTCACAAAATCTTGAAGAACAGAGATAAAGTTACTGTGGCTGATTTAGCCTGCTCAGCTCAGTCCTACTTAGCTAGAGGCTTAGCTCAGTTGGCGGTAGAGGTGGCGGAGAGGCTGAAAGTCAAGCATATTGGCTTCTCTGGAGGAGTCGCATGCAACGAGCATATTGCAGCAGCCATCCGAAAGACTGTAAAAAATGCAGGACTGAAGTTTCTTGTCCACAACAAGATTCCAGCTGGAGACGGAGGAACATCCTTTGGACAAGCCGTCGTAGCAGGCTACCAGAAAAGGTAATTAGCACAGAAATCACTCATAGAAGAAATAGAACTGGAACTGGTTTTGTAGGATGGAAGTTATTGGCGATATTTCGAAGAGTCTCCTCATTTTTTGCAGTCGGCTTCTGGGTTTACCTTATCTAACAGTTCATAGTAACTGACAAAATCGTCTTCGCCGCACTGTTTCTTGTTGGTCTCATTGTCCACATTACCTATGTAGTTCTTGATTACCGAAGGAACTTTCGAGAATTTCAGTGCCGTAAATGCGAACACCCAATTCAAAGTTTCATACCTACGATTATTGTTCACCAGTAAGTTCCAAGGAAACGACCCAGTGCCTACAGGAACCGCAGCCTACAATCTATAATGCCCAACATGTGGCGAAAAAGCATGGCTAGTTCCCCAAGAATGAAAAAATAATGTGCCTATCCTTGTTGTTTACAGAAAACCAATAGGTTAAATAAAGTGGGTGGTCAGACACTTTTTAGTGCCGCTAAAAAGTCAGAATCAATTTCTGAGTTGGCGTGGTGAATATTAAGATGTGTCTCGCGATTCCGGCAAAAGTTCTAGAAATCAAGGGAAACGTTGCCAAAGTTGATTTTGGTGAGGGCGTTGCCCGAGAAGTGAACGTGATGCTGGTTGACGCCAAAGTAGGCGACTATGTCCTGGTTCACGCAGGATACGCAATCGAAAAGCTGAACCAAAAGGCTGCGCAAGAAAGCCTGAACACTTGGCGACAAGTTTTGGAACAAATTTAAGGTGTGAGAATTTTGACGGATAAAGAGATAGTTAAGGGCGAAGAGGTAACCCTTGAGATAAAGCCTGGAATGAACATTCTGGAAGTTAACAAGCAGCTTGCTCAGAAAAACAAGGAACTCCTACAGAAACATAACGTAAAAGCCATCGACATCATGGGCTCCATAGGCGCAGGAAAAACCAGCCTAATCGAACAACTGGTTCAAGCACTAAAACAAAAGTACAGAATCGCGGTCTTCAAGGGCGACTTAACTACAACCATAGACGCTGAACGAATTGGACGCCACGGCGTCAAGGTTGTCACCATCAACACTGGGCTAGAATGTCACCTAGACGCTAACGTTGTTGCAAGGGCTGTGGAAAGAATCAGCCTGCAAGACATAGATCTGCTTATAATCGAGAATGTGGGCAACCTAATCTGCCCCGCCGAGTTTCCTTTAGGCACGGAAAAACGGGTTGTTGTCGTAAGCGTCACAGAAGGCCCATACATGGTACTCAAGCATCCCTTCACCTTCATGACGGCAGACGTGATGGTTGTAAACAAGAAGGACTTGGCTGAAATAATGAAAATAGACACTAACCAGCTAGCGAAGCAGGCAAAAGATATAAAACCCGACATGAAGTTTGCCATCACCAACGCCCTAACAGGAGAAGGAATTGAAGATCTAATCAAGGCACTTGAATTGTAAATTTTGGGAGCAACCAGATATGCATGAACTTGCCATGGCAACACAACTCGTCGAAAACGTCCTAGAAGAAGCAAAAAGGTATGAGGCAAAAAAGGTGGCAGAGGTCCATTTGACTATAGGCAAGTTAACGTTTCTTGGAATCGAACAGATGCGCTTCTCTTACGACATACTGACTAAGGATACAATCATGAAGGACTCCAAGCTGATAATCACAGAACAGGACGGAGTTATCGAATGCCAAAGCTGCGGATACAAAGGCAAAGTACCCATCGAGGATGACCCCGCCTATCATGTGCCAGTTCCAACCCTTCGATGCCCAAAATGTGGAGAAGCAGCAAGGATTGTCGAAGGCAAAGAATGCACAATAACGAGCATAAGAGTTCTCAAGCAGCAGGAATGCAAAGATGACTGCAAACGATGCTGCTAAATTCAGAGACCCAAAACTGGCAAAAAAGGTCACAGACCACATAAAAAAAATTGCCCCAACTTACAAGACAAAATTTTGTCATGTCTGCGGAACTCACGAATGGACAATCACACATTATGGTCTTCGGTCATTGCTTCCAGATACCGTAGAAGTGATTGCTGGACCCGGATGTCCCGTCTGTATATTACCTGCAGTCGACATTGACGAAGCTATAGCCTTGGCAGAAAAAGGCGTAACCGTCACCAGTTTCGGTGACCTTATTCGTGTTCCAGGTTCAAAAACTTCCCTCCAGAAAGTTAAGGCTCAGGGGGGAGACGTGCGAATAGTTTACGGCTTAAGAGACGCTATACAAATGGCAAAAAAAAGTCCTGACAAGGAATTTGTGTTTTTGGCTGTGGGCTTCGAAACCACATCGCCCTCCACTGCCATCGAAGTGCTGAATAGACCTCCCGATAACTTCAGTTTCCTTGTTTCTCACAGGGTGATTCCTCCAGCTATGGAATTGCTTTTGGGTATAGAGGGTTTGCAGATTGATGGTTTTATTGCGGCGGGTCACGTTTCTACGATTATTGGAATGAAGCCGTATGAAGTGTTTCCAACTGTTTATGGGATGCCCACTGTGGCTGCTGGATTTGAGCCTTTGGATGTTCTTTTTGCCATTGACATGCTATTGCAGCAGGTGAATGGGGGCGCTGCCAAGTTGGAGAATGAGTATAAGCGTGTGATTTCGTGGGAAGGTAACGTTAAGGCTCAGCAGCTTGTAGCCAGAGTTTTCGATGTTGTAGATGGACACTGGAGAGGGATAGGAAAACTTGCGAAGTCGGCTCTGACGCTGAAAAAAGAGTATGAAAAGTATGATGCCCGCAAAAAGTATGATCTGCACATCGAAGAGTCACAAGATATTCTGAAAGGATGCCTCTGCCATCTAGTTATGGTTGGAAAAATTAATCCCTCTGAGTGCCCCAGCTACATGAAAAGTTGTGTTCCAGAATCTCCGAAGGGAGCCTGCATGGTCTCTAATGAGGGCACATGCAGAATCTGGGCAAAACATAGAGTGACAAAACTGCGGTAAATAAGGCTTATATTCTCTGTAGGCTCAGTAAACTGCAGATTAACTATTCTGAAAGTGAATCTTAATGAATGTAAATGTCGTTCTTGAACAATTCAGAAAGGCGGAGTATCATTATCCCGACGTCATCTGGCATGATATCCGATCCGTAAGGTTGAAGCCGAAATTAACTCAGGAGTTGGTTAAAATGACCGCCCAAGAGTTCAAAGGGTTGCTGTTAAGCAATCTCTTTCTACCCAAAACTGTTTCCAAGCAGAGGGCAGATACGATTGTTAAAGAGAACGACTTCAATGATGTGAAACTGAAGCTGTTTGACTTGTTTCTTGGAGTGCATTCCTTTAAAGAAAGACTCCAGACTGTCCTTGACCTTAAGGGTTTTGAGCCAGGTGTTTCTTCACAGCTTCTTTCGGCAGTAAACCCAGAGGAATATACTATTTACCACAAGAATGTTGTGAAGGGAATTGAAGATTTTCTGACCCACATCGTTGACTGGGAACTTGTTGAACTGAACGTGAAAACCGCTGAACATTACATAGACTTCAACGAACTCTGCAAATCCATCAAAAAAAATCTCGGTTTCACAACCCTCGGAGAACTACACGAATTCTTCTGGCACGGACACATGACAGACTGGAGCTTCATGATATAGCTCAAAAACAAAAACTTGCATGAACCAATCCCACTCACATTTGAAGGCGGGAATGCTGCTTAGGCTCCTCCACAGGTGCTTTGGGGGAATGAAAAAAATGAAACTTGAAAAAAAGGAATTTAGTAAGTTTCTTTTTTTCCTGCTTTGGAGCCATTTCAGCTAATACTTCACCTGCTCAAAGTAAATAAAAAGGATTTTTGTCAAGAAACCTTGACCAAAACCCACCTTTTCTTAGTCAAGAAATCTTGACTAAACAATAAACACACATACCAAGTCAAGCAAACAAAAATAGGTTACAGTAACGTTGTTTTGTGGTACATAGAAATCCCCGAGTTGAGTCTAAGCCCTTCGTGCATGTTAGGCCCGGTTAGACATCGTTTTGGACGTGCACTTCTCTTTCAGCCTTTTTGATTGGCGCACTCGATATCCATTCGCATTGCACTTTCAGGTATTGTCCAGCCCCTTGAAGCGAAGTCTTTGGCGCATAAGGGTCTTCAGCTGTTTTGACCGATATGCTCATTGCTTCAATGCAATACCCGAGCGTACTCCCCAACTCGGGGATTATAATATGTAGATGTAGTTGAAGATATAGTTTGTCGAAAGGGTGAACATTACGAAACAGGGGATACACAACTACTTTTAACATATTTTTGTCTAAAAAAAGGCGTGTTTTTCAACCTAACCAGCAACAAGCCACATGAAGCATGATGAAGAGGGTTTATAAGAAGATTAATTGTGTGTGGAAGAAGTTTACATGTTGCTGTTTTTGGCGAATCTGCCGTCGTCTCTCCTTTGATGTAATTTGTCAATGTTTACTGTTAACCATCCTATTTTTGCTGCCGTTCTTTGGTCAAAATCTGGAACAAAGGGCTTGATATCCAGAAGGGGTGTTCCATCAATTATGTCTACATCCTGTATATGCAACAGGTTGTTTTCTATTTTGCTGAGGCGAACAATCGACAAACCAATAGAATTGGGTCTTGAAGGTGCACGAGTAGAAAATACGCCATGAAGCTGCTTATCCAGAAAAGGCCTGACCAGCAGAGAATACTCCTGAGCCATATGACAGTGATAAATCAAAATCAGATGCGAAAAGCCCCCAACATCCCGTAAACCCTCCATATATTCCGTGGACAGCTCAATATGACCAGTAACTCCCTCAGCAGCCGCAGACTGAATCGGAACATCCTGAGGCACCTTAAACGGAGAATGGATAACACCAATCGGCGTATAAACAACGGCACTCATCCAACTCAACACAAAACACATCCACTAGAAAAACCAACGCACAAACCCCTTTTCTCAGTTTTGGCACAGACAAACAATCTGTGCAGTTTTGGTCAACAAATTCGGGGTATTGGATCTCCAACTGGTGGAGCCATAATTCTTTTTCCCCCTACCACAGTTTCAAGAACAACCTCACTGAAGTTGTCTGTTGCTTCACCTATGATTGCTGCTTTTTTTCCTTCCTTGGTTTCTTGCAGAGTAGCCAATACTTCTTCGGCTTTCTGGGGGACAACTCCTATGAGCACTTTGCCTTCGTTTCCAATCTCGAAGGGATCTATGCCAAGCATTTCACAGGCAGCCTTTACGTCTCCCCGTAGTGGCACATTCAATTCGTGAATCATTAAACCGACGTCTGATTTTGTGCTCCATTCGTTAAGAGAGTTGGATAAACCGCCTCTTGTTGGGTCTTTCATGGCTACTATTCCGCCGACCTCAAGGAGCTTTAGTGTCAGATTGTTTAGGGGTGTAACATCAGATTTTATGTTGCTTCCAAAATTGTAGCCTTCCTGAGCAGAAAGTATGGTTACTCCGTGGTCGCCGACTGTGCCCGAAACTATAAGTTTGTCGCCTGCGCGAAGGTTAGAGTCTAGGAGCCAACGGGAACTGAACTGACGATGCTTTTTGACTTCAGCAATGTTATGGTCCAGAGCTGCAGTTCGTTTACCTATTCCAGAAGTATTGATGACGCAGCCTCCGAAACCGCTGTTCTCAATAACTTTAGTGTCGCCTGTTACCACGTAAACTCCCGCTTCTTTGCATGTTTGTTCCATGCTCCCCAGTATTTTATCCAAATCCGTTAACGGAAGCCCTTCTTCCAGCACCATACCGCATGTTAAAGCCAGGGGTTTAGCTCCGATCATGGCGATGTCGTTGACTGTGCCCGCGACAGCCAGTCGTCCTATGTCACCGCCTGGAAAGAACAGGGGCTTGACTGCGTGAGAATCTGATTTTAGCACTATGCCGTCGACGACTGCGGAATCGTCTAGGGCTTCTAGGGGAACTTCGGCGCTGCTTCCGCCAAGATGTTTCAGGATATAGTTTTTGATCATGTTTGCCATTATTGTTCCGCCTGCTCCATGAGCAATAGTTATTCGTTCCATTGAAGAGTCCTCAGGAAAGATTTGAGAACAGACATTCTTAAACACTACCAAAAAGTTTGAGTCTGCTATGTTGTTTTTTGTCGTGGAAGCGTCTAAGATAAGGTCAATAAGATTTATTACAGTTTAAGTAGCCTAATTCACAATTAACTCACACATCTTCGGAAGAACCAAAGCACACTGTTTAGGTAGGGGACTGAAAACGCCAGTAAAAGTGCTCAAAACCGAAAACGAAAACGAGCTTGTTGTAGAGATGATCCTGCACGCCAAACGCTACTCACTCACCCTAAACAAGAAAAAGTGTGTCGGTTGCGGAATCTGTATGCAAATCTGTCCCCGAGAAGCCATTGAAGTTACACCTACGCCGAAGGCAGAGGGAGAAGAAGCGAAGACTCCAACCGTCACCATCAACAAAGAAAAATGTACCTACTGCGGCATTTGTGAAGCCATTTGTCCCTTTGGAGCCTTAACCACAAGAATTAATGGAGAACATGTTGTTCCCGTAGTCGAAAGCGACAGCTTCCCCCAATTAGTAAGGGAAATTACAGTTGACGAAACTAAGTGCGGATTGGAATGCACAGAAATTGAAGAAGCTTGCCCCCTTGACCTGATTAAGGTAAGCATGAGCGCAAAGAAGGGCCAAGTCAAGATTGAAGTAGACAAAGAAGCTTGCCCAGGATGCCGCCTGTGCGAAACAAAATTTCCTGAAAGCACAATTCACGTGAAAAAGGTAATTGAGGGAATCGTTAGAATAGACAACGAGAAATGTCCTGAAGGCTGCCATGACTGTCTGGATGTCTGCCCCATTCCAGGTGTCCTTTATCTCACTGAAGATGCAAAAGTTCAGGTTAACGAGACAAACTGTGTCTACTGTGGCACATGCAAAATTGTTTGCCCAGAGGAGGGCGCCCTTGAGCTCACCAGAACCCGCATTCATCACACTACAATTCACTCGGGCACATGGAATAAGGCTCTTGAAAAACTTGCCTCCACAAGGGCTGTGATTAAGGAACTTCAAACTAAAAGCGGAAAGAAACTGAGCCAAGTCGTTGAAAAAAGGTGCTTCACAGAGGTGGAAGATTATGTCTGATGATCTACGCATAGGTGTCTTTGTTTGCCACTGCGGACTCAATATTGCAGGCACAGTTGACGTCAAAGAAGTAACTGAATATGCGCGGACATTACCTAATGTGGTTGTTGCCATGGACAACCGCTACACCTGTGCTGATCCAGGGCAGGAGGAGATCAGGAAAGCCATCAGAGAGCACAACCTTGACAGAGTTGTTGTTGCTGCGTGTTCGCCCAGAATGCATGAACCAACATTTAGGAGAACAGTGGCTGATGCAGGTCTGAATCCGTACCTTTTCGAGATGGCAAACATACGAGAGTTTGCTTCTTGGTGTCACCCAAGCACACCAAAGGAGGCAACAAATAAGGCAAAAGACATTGTGAAGATGGCTGTTGCTAAAGCAAGGCTGCTTCGAAACCTCGAAACGATGGAGGTCCCTGTGACAAACAACGCCCTTGTAATAGGCGGGGGAATCGCGGGAATCAACTCTGCCTTAGACTTGGCGAATATGGGCTTCAAAGTTTACCTTCTTGAGAAGAGTGAGAGCATAGGCGGTCACATGGCTGCCCTAGACAAAACATTTCCAACATTAGATTGCAGCATATGCATTGAAGGACCAAAGATGGTGGACGTTTCCCGTCATCCTAATATCGAAATAATATCGTATGCGGACTTGGTTAGCGTCGAAGGTTTTGTGGGAAACTTCAAAGTTAAAATCAGAAAGAATCCCAGATATGTTAACGCCGAAGACTGTACAGGCTGTGGCGAATGCAGGGACGCCTGCCCTATAGAGTTTCCTAACGAATGGGACGAGAATCTTGGTGTTAGGAAGGCGATTTCGGTTCCCTTTGATCAGGCTGTTCCTCTTGTTTACACAATCAACAGGGACTATTGTATCGAATGCTTCAAGTGTGTTGAGGCATGTGGTGCACGGGAAGCCATCAATTTTGAGCAGCAGCCCCAAGAGGTCAATCTTGAGGTGGGGACAATAATTGTTTCAACTGGCTTTGACGTTTACAAGCCCTACGAGGATACCCGTTATGGCTACAGCAGATTCGATAATGTTATCACTGCCATGGAGTTTGAGAGGCTGATTTTGGCTGCGGGACCAACTGGAGGTCATGTT
>JAFGGM010000009.1 GCA_016930555.1 Candidatus Bathyarchaeum sp. | reverse complement strand
TATACGAAGCAAATAATGAATCTGTTTGTCTGGTAGAGATGGATGAGGAGCCTCCCCATGACCTGAACGAGGAAGCGGTGGATATCTGTCTCATAGCATCCCTTATGATGAAAGCAAAGCCTGTGGATGAAGTTCATGTTATGCGCAAGACAGTTATAGATGGCTCAAACACAACAGGTTTCCAGCGAACATGTGTAATATCATTAAACGGCGAAATTGAAATCAAAGGAAAAAAAGTGCAAATTCAGCAGGTTAGCCTTGAAGAAGATGCAGCACGGAAAACAGGAAAAGACGGAAAGCTGATCCATTACAGAATTGACCGCCTTGGAATACCACTCATCGAAGTTACCACTGCCCCAGTCATCTACACTCCAGAAGAAGCAGAAGAAACTGCATTTGCTATTGGCAGAATCTTGAGGGCAACCCGCATGGTTAGACGAGGCTTAGGAACCATTCGCCAAGACGTAAATGTATCCATACACGATGGAGCATTGATTGAAATTAAGGGCGTTCAGGAGCTGGAGCTTATTTCCAAAGTAATCGAAAACGAGGTTCAGCGGCAACTAAGCCTCCTAAAGATACGTGACGAACTGAAGAAACGAGGAACAAAAGAAACGGACATAACTGAAGATTTTGTTAACGTCACCCAAATTTTCAAGGACACAAAATGCAAGGTTATTGCAAAAGCAATTAAACAGAAGAATCCAGTGATGGCAGTTAAGTTACCTGGCTTCGCTGGGCTCCTCAAAAAAGAGTTGTCTTTAGGAATGAGGCTTGGCTCTGAGTTGGCGGGGATGGCTCGTTTCTGGGGAAGAGTTGGAGGAATCTTCCACACCGACGAAATGCCTGCATACGGCGTAACTGAAGAAGAAGTTAACCAGCTTGGGAAATTTCTGAAACAAGGACCAAGGGATGCGGTGGTTTTTGTGGCAGACACAATTGAGAATGCAACTGATGCCCTGAAGGCAGTGATTGAACGGGCTAAGACAGCGTTGAAGTGTGTTCCAGAGGAAACCCGTGCAGCAAATCCTGACGGAACAACTAAGTATATGCGCCCCCGACCTGGAGCTGCCCGAATGTATCCGGAGACAGATGTTCCGCCAATTCAGGTGACAGAAGCCCATATTGACGAGTTGAAGGGGTGTCTTCCAGAGTTACCTGAACAGCTATTGAAGCGGCTGATGGTGGAGTACAAACTTAATCAAAAGCTTGCCAAACAGATTCTAGACTCTGAATATCTTGAGCTGTTTGAAAGTTTGGCTGGAGAGAAGCATGTTTCTACTACGGTTATTGCTGTTGCTTTAACAGAAACTTTGAAGGCCCTTAAGCGGGATGGAGTAAAAGTTGAAGCTGTCACTGATGAACAATTCAGGGAAATGTTTAGGCATATTGGGGCAGGAAAAACGGTCAAGGAGAGCATTCCTGAGGTATTAACTTGGCTTGCAAACAATGAAGATGGTAATGTAAAGGATGCTCTAAAGAGTCTGGGGCTTGGGATGATGTCGCGTAAGGAGCTTGAGGATTTGGTGGATGATGTGATAGAAAAGAACTCGGAGTTTATTGAATTGCGGGGAAAGGGTGCAATAGGAGCATTAATGGGCACAGTAATGAAGAAGGCAAGAGGTCGAGTGAAAGCTCAACTGGTTAATCAGATACTGAAAAGTAGGCTCGAAGACGCAGTTTCCTGAAAGAGTAACCAGAACGGTTGTGAAGACTTCGGGATTAACTAACGCCATTTCTTTGAAGGTTACAGCGTTTATCCACTCTGGCAATTTAAGTAGAAAGAGAGGCTCAAACATTGGCTGATGCGCTTATTGGAACAGCTGTTCCCATTCTTTTGCTGATGACTATAGGCTTTCTTTCAAGAAAGTTTGGGATTCTGAAGAATGGTGACGAGCGAGTGCTCAGCGCTTACGTTTACTTTTTTGCTCTGCCAGCTCTCTTCATTGCCGATTTAGCAGAAACAACCTTTGAGGCAGAAACCATTACATTCATTTTTGCAGGAATCCTGCCTGTGTTTATTGTTGTGGCAGTTTTCGGTCTGCTTTACTTAATTTTGAGGTTCTCAAGAAAAATATTCTATCTTCTCACATTGAGCACAATCTTCGGCAACCTTGCTTTCTTCGGAATCCCCTTCGTAACCTTTGCCTTTCCCTCCGAACAACCTGAACAGTTAGCTACCCTTGCAGCGGCAACAATCGGCATTGCAGCAATCGCAGTCTCAATAACTATGCTCGAGTTCTATCGCCTCGGAGATTTAGGGAAACGTGAGGGCCTAAAGCATGTTGTCATAAGGCTTACAAAGAATCCGCTGATTATTTCGATTGCTGTGGGCATCCTGTTTTCGGTTGTTGGATTGGAGATTCCTTCGCCTGTGTCTAAGTTTTTGCATTTGATGGGTGGTAGCACCTCTGCTGTGGCAGTTTTCATGTTAGGAGCGTTTCTGTACGGAAAAAAATACCAGAACCTGACTGTGGCTTTTGTTTTGAGTCTGCTGAGGATAATTTTCTTGCCTGTGGTGGCTTTGGCTACGTTGACTTTGGTCAGATTGCCCTCCACTGAAGCTTCTGTGCTGGTGCTTATGCATGCCATGCCCGTTGCCGTTTCCTTGTCGGTTCTCAGCGAACGATACGACTTTTATAGAGAAATTGTTGCATCCTTAACTCTGATTTCTTCACTTGGCGCAATAGTCTACCTCAACATATGG